>WJJN01000235.1 GCA_014729735.1 Candidatus Zhuqueibacterota bacterium | reverse complement strand
TAAAAAAATTGATATATTGACACCAGCAGGAATTAATTCGATTAGAAATAGACAAATTGCCGATGAAATTGAAAGGACAATAGTTTATGTCTAAACGAACTGAACATGAATTCCTCCTGGATATAAAAGAAGCGACAAAAAGAATATTGAAATATTCGGAGAATCTGGATTACGAGATTTTTACAAGAGATTTGAAAACACAAGATGCTATTGTCCGCAATATTGAAATAATAGGAGAAGCCGTAAAGAATCTCTCAGTTGAATTCATCGATCAATATCCACATATACCCTGGAAGAATATTGCAGGAATGAGAGACAAATTAATCCATCACTATTTTGGGGTCAATATTGACATAGTTTGGGATATTACAAGATTCGAAATTCCAAAACTTAAGAAACAGATAGAAGAAATTTTAGCACGTTAAGTTTAATTTTAAAAAAAATAAATGCTAACAAAGCAGTCAAATTGAAAAGTCTGCCGTAATATTTTATTTACGTTGCCGCTGGTAAACAATATCGAACGAGCTTTAAACAAAAAGAATCGCGATTAATGACAAAATCAATATCACGCCGGGAATTTTTTCTCAAATCAATGATCACCGGTAGCTCTGCATTTTTTGCAAAGCCGGATGCCCGGGCAGGAATTCTTTTTCCTAAAAACAAAGTAGCTGCAGGGCGAGTCGTTTCAATCAGAGATAATTCGGTGCGGACATCGAAAAATTCCCTGAATCCGGATGTGGTCGAAAATATGCTGAATACGGCTATGAGCGCATTTTTCAGTGTAGGGTCGGCAGCGGAAGCGTGGGCAGGCTTGTTTTCTGAAAATGATGTTGTGGGGATCAAAGTGAATTGTCTGGCAGGCAGGGGGATGTCAACTTCACAAACTCTTGTTGATGCTATTGTCAAAAATCTGCTGGCGATTGGGATTCCGGCGCGGCAGATTATTATCTGGGACCGGGCGAACGATGATCTGAAAAGAGCCGGATACAAAATTCAAACCAGCAAACGTGATGTGCTTTGTTATGGAAATGATCACGCCGGGTACACAAGGCAGCTCTATGAATCCGGTTCAATTGGCAGTTTTTTGAGCAATATTCTGGTGCATCAGTGCACGGCGATAATTAACGTACCGATCATGAAAGACCACGGGATTGTGGGCATTACGAACGCGCTGAAGAACTTTTTCGGGGCGATCCATAATCCTAACAAATATCATAGTTTCAAGGGCGATCCGTATATCGCGGATGTCAATCTGCTGCCGGACATCCGGAATAAAGTGCGATTGACGATCTGCGACGCGCTGACCTCGCAGTACGAGGGCGGTCCGCCGTACATGCCGCAGTGGTGCTGGCAGCATAACGGCGTAATCGTGGCGCAGGATATGGTGGCAATGGATAGCATTGCATGGAACATCATCGACGGCAAGCGAGCGGAAAAAGGAATGCCATCGCTAAAGGAAGCTGGCAGAGAGCCAACATATATCCGCACCGCGGCAGATGCCGACCATAAATTGGGAATTTGTGAACCGAATGCAATTGATTTAATCGAAATTTAGTGAAGTTTTAAAATGAAATCAAGACGACGTTTTATAAAAAATACATCGATGATCTGTCTGGGTGCGGGTTTGGTACCGAACGAGCTTTTTGTTAGCAGTGCTTCTGCAGCGACAGGTGCCGGCGAGTTACTGACAGAAGCTCGCTATTATGACAAATTAGCGCACCGGAAAATCAAATGCGTGCTATGTCCCCGGGAATGTGTGATCGACGATCTGGAGCGCGGTTATTGCGGTGTCCGGGAAAACAGAGGAGGGACGTATTATACGCTGGTTCATTCCCGACCTTGCACAGCGCATATCGATCCCATCGAAAAAAAACCGCTGTTTCATTTCATGCCTGCTTCAATGGCATTTTCGATTGCCACTGTCGGCTGCAATGTGGAATGCAAATTTTGCCAGAACTGGCAAATTTCGCAGGTGCGACCGGAGCAGATCAGGAATTATGACATGCCGCCGGAAGTCATCGCGGAGTATGCCAAGGAAAAGAAGTGCAAATCGATTGCGTATACTTATACCGAGCCGGTGATTTTCACGGAATATATGTACGATTGCGCTGTCGCAGGAAACGAGCGGGATGTCGCCAGCGTAATGATTAGCAACGGGTATATCAACCCGAAGCCAATGAAGGATTTATCGAAAGTGCTGCGCGCCGTAAAAATCGATTTAAAGGCATTTACTGAAAAATTTTATAGAAATCTTGTCGCCGGGGAACTAAAGCCAGTTCTGGATACGCTTGTACTATTGCGGGAAATGGATATCTGGACCGAGATCGTTTATCTGGTCATCCCGTCGCATAATGACGATCCAAATGAGTTGAAACAGATGTGCCAGTGGATCGTTAGCGAGTTAGGGGCAGATGTGCCGGTGCATTTCACCCGTTTCTATCCGCAGTACCGGTTGAAAAATTTACCGCCGACGCCGATATCGACATTAGAAAGTACCAGAAAAATTGCGCAGGATGCCGGGATCAACTTTTGTTATATTGGAAATGTTCCGCAGCATGGGGGAGAGAATACATATTGTCCATCGTGTAACAAAATGCTGATAAAGCGGCGGGGGTATATTATTTTGGAAAATAATATTACCGGGAATAGATGTGCCAATTGTCAACAAGAGATTCCGGGGATTTGGAGTTAATCCATGAATTTTAAAATTAAAGGAGTGAAAGGTGAAAAAGGGAATAATCTGGCTTGTACCGATGGTCTTAGCTATATTCCTGACCTTTTATCATATCTTTGGTGATTCTCAGCCGAGGAAGGAGGTATTTAAGAATACCATGAAATCTCAAGATGTAAGAAAATCTGTTATTGCGGGAACCTGGTACCCGGGCGATGCCGCTGAATTACGAGAACAGATCGAAACTTACTTTGAAAATTCGAAAAAAGCAGATATTTCCGGGGAGATTATAGGGCTTGTTGCCCCGCATGCCGGTTATCCTTATTCCGGCTTCATCGCTGCAAATTCTTATAAACAGATTCTAAATAACAAATATGATGCTGTTATCATTATTGCACCCAGTCACCGGGAGGCTTTCGATGGCGCATCCATTTACGGTGGAGATGGATTTGAAACACCGCTGGGAATCGCTCCGGTTCATAAAGATTTTGTGAAAGAAATTGTCAGCTCGGACGAAAACATTTATACATCCATGGAAGGACACCGTGAAGAACATTCGTTGGAAATCCAGCTCCCGTTTTTGCAGGTTGCTGTCCCTGATCTGAAAATCGTCCCAATCTCCATGATGGACTATTCGTTGGAAAACTGTCAAAAGGCGGCAGATGCAATTACAAAAGCCTGCGACGGCAAAAAAGTATTACTGGTCGCCAGTACCGATCTGTATCATGGCTATTCATACGATGAATGCGTTCAAAAAGATGGGGAGATCATCGAAAAAATTCTGGAATTCAAACCAAAAGAATTATGTGAAGGCGTTGCGAACCAGAAATATATGGCATGTGGCGGCGGTCCCGTAGTTGTGGTACAAATGGTCGCCAAAAATCTGGGTGCGAATAAAACAAAGCTTTTGCTCCGTAAAAATTCTGCGGATGTAACAGGGCAGAAAGGCGGATATGTTGTGGGCTACGCAGCTATTGCGATATATAAGCAAGGTGAAACAAAAGCTGAAACAGTCGGAACCGAATTAGGTTTGAATCTTGAGGATAAGCGAAATCTATTGTCGCTTGCCCGGGAGGCTATTCAATGCGGGGTTGAAAGGAAACCGTTAAATCCGGCTAAATATGATTCGCCGATTATGAACGAGAAGCGCGGGGCATTTGTGACCTTAACAAAACGGGGGGCGTTAAGAGGCTGCATAGGCTATATCATTCCGGTAAAACCTCTTGCAGTCACGATTCAGGAGATGGCGGGCGCTGCCGCGTTTCGCGATCCGCGGTTCAGTCCGGTAAAAAAAGAAGAGATAGATGAACTGGAAATTGAAATATCCGTATTAACACCTTTAAAAGAGATTTCCGATATCAATGAAATCGAGGTTGGAAAGCACGGATTGCTGGTCGAGTGTGCCGGTTGCAGCGGACTGTTATTGCCGCAGGTGGCAACCGAGTACGGATGGGATCGGGAAACATTTCTTGAACATACATGCAAAAAAGCCGGTCTGCCGGATGGTGCCTGGAAAGATCCGTCAACAAAAATCAAGATTTTTTCAGCAGAAATATTTCATGAGAATGAATAATCGATTCTGCTGAATTGAAAATGAGGCTGTCATGGTGATCGTTTGACACTGCCTCATTTTGCTGATGTACTTCTTCTCAGATTGCGATACCATTATGAAAAATCCGGTTCATAAATGGTATAAATGACATTATTGTGAGATTGCCATTGAAAAAGATAGTGATTTTCGGTGCTGCGATAGTGCTCATCGTGCTGGTTCTCACATTCGTTAAGACTCCGTATACGATTAAAGCGCCCTGCCGGGTCGTTGCACAGCACGAATGGACATTGACGCAAATCCAGCCTGATAAACTGACTTCTAAATTAGTAAAAAACGATTCGAATATGGTGCAGCATTTTTCGCTTCTCCAATTCGACCGCCAGGATTTTGTTGAATTTTCTCTGACTCCACAGCTTATTCAGGGCATGCCTGTCCGTGCAGGCGATGTAATGGGAAAAATGGTTTCATCAGAGAACCGCTTGGAGCTAGTAAATTTCAAAGGAGAGCTGGAGAAAGCAAGAGCCAGCTATCAAAGCTTGATCAGCGGCGAAAAAGCTTCCTTGCAAGCTGAGGCACGAAAGGCGATCGAATATGCTCGGGCAAAGCTGAACGCTTTTGAACCAAAGCTCAAGCGCAGCCGCGCACTCTACCAGAAGGAGCTGATAAGCAAAGAGGAGTCGGAAATTGCGGAAGCGACGTATGAAACTTTACGGCTGAATGTCGCGCTGCAGGAAGCCAGACTGAGGGTATTGCAGACCGGAGAGAAAGAAGAGAGCATTCGTATTATCGAAGCTGATATTGAGCGATTGCAGGATCAAATAGAGGTGCTGCAAAATAAAATGGCACACGAAGTCATTAAATCGCCGATCGACGGCGTGATCATCGATCCTAATCTGGAGCAGGGGGTATTGTTCCAGGTGAGCAAGATCGATTCAATGGTGCTTCAGATTCCGATCAAGGAAGAAAAGCGAAAATATGTGCACCAGGGACAAAAAGTCAGGTTTTATACGCCTGATCGTAAGCTGTCGGTCTCCTGTTACGTTCAACTTGTAGGTAACCAGGTGCGACTGGTGAGTGGCAGACCGATGGTGATAGTGAATTCGGTCATAAAAAATCCTGAGAACAGGTTGTTGCCGGGAGGCAGCGGCTATGCCAAAATTTACTGCGGTAAGATTTCCTTATGGAAGAGGCTGCAGCGGGAACTCAATTTATATCTGGGCTCGAAACAAATAGGGTGATAGGCGGAGCTATTTTCATGAAAAAGGTCAAAGACGACAAGCGGTATGAGATCAAATATCGCATTCCGAACCAGAAAATACCTGAAATCAGAAGCTATCTGAAAGAATACGCAGATGCCGATCCTCATGTGCCGAATAAGGAGCAAGTAGAATATACGGTACGAAGCATCTATTTCGACACCCGAAGTCTTGATTTTTATTGGGAAAAAATCGATGGACTGAAAGTCAGAAAGAAGCTCCGGATTCGGGGTTACAACCAGGATAAGGGATATGCATTTCTGGAAATAAAACGGAAATATTCGAATTGTGTGGTCAAAGAAAGAGCAAAGCTTCCTTCCGAAGAAATTGAAAAAATAATCGGTATGCTGGATACGACCGATGGAGAAGCGACGAACGGCTCGCACAATAACCGGCTCGTTTCCGGAAAATTTGTATACAATATGATTAAGAAAAATTTGTCTGCAAAGTTGTTGGTCGTTTACGAAAGAGAGCCGTATGTGGGTAAGCGCGATCCTGGGAACCGGGTTACTATCGATAAAAATATTCGTAGCAGATACAATCCGGATCTGAATGATTTGTTTGATGGTGATGATCTCACGTTCGTAGCAAATGATTTTTCTATCCTTGAATTGAAGTTCAATAATTTTATGCCTAAATGGATGCGCACAATGATCGTTGAGCTGAGTTTGAAGCAGGTGCCGTTTTCCAAGTACTGCGAAGGAATTGATGCCTGCCGCGATGAATTAAACTAAAAGGTCCATTATGCAACCGAGCGTTTTCGATACGCTTTTTACAAATACTCCCACTTTTCTGATGTTCGATGTCGTGATCAATATGGTTGTGGCATTTATCCTCGGCTTGTTCATCTCAATTCTCTACAGAAAGACATTTCAGGGCTTTTCATACTCCAGCTCTTACGTAAATACGCTTGTTATTATTACGATGGTGACTGCCATCGTTATTATGGTGATTGGCAATAATCTGGCGCGGGCGTTCGGACTTGTCGGCGCGATGTCGATTATCCGTTTCCGAACGGTTTTGAAAGATACACGAGATATCGCCTTTGTTTTCTTCGCGCTCGCAGTAGGCATGGCTTCCGGCTCTGGAAATCATTTGATTGGCATTGTTGGCAGTGTGATTATCGGCATTATTATTCTGGCGCTGTACTTCACAAATTACGGTACGATCCGCAATAAGGAATTTATGCTGAGTTTCTGGATGATCCCGGAAGATGATGAAGACCCAACCTATCTGGAAGTCTTTCGAAAATATCTCTCCAATTTCAATATGCTTAATGTAAGGTCGGTCCGGCTTGGACAGTTCCTGGAAATGTCTTTTTCTGTCGTTTTAAAAAGAAATGAACAGTCCAGAGCATTCATGCGAGAATTGAGCAGTCTGGAAGGAATCGAAAGAGTATCGCTCGTTCTTGGTGATGAGATTCCACAATCCTGAATTCAATGCTAATTCCAAAATTGAGCAAAAAAAAGTTGCAATTAATAAAAATCCTTCATATCTTAGCTGTTTAGCTTTTACTTCGTAATTCCAGATTTAAGGGATAGTAATGGTGCAAAGAAAATGTAATATTTTTGGTTTGTTAGTATTCTTCATTGTATTATCATTCATGTTCGCATCATGCAGTTTCCGGGCAACTTCTGAAATTGGAGCCCCTTCACTTCAATCCAATACATTAACTGATGCTGAAAAAGACGCTGGCTGGAAATTGCTGTTCGATGGTATGTCTTTTAATGGATGGAAAAGTCCGAACAGGAAATCGTTCCCGGATAGCGGTTGGCAGATCCAGAATGGCGCGCTTACCGTGCTTGGAACCGGCGGAGGAGATATCATCACAGAACAGGAATTTTCTGATTTCGAGTTGTACCTTGAATTCAAGCTGACCAGTGGTGCAAACAGCGGTATCAAGTATTTTGTCAAGGAAATTCCCGGTCATGACGTGGTCGGGCTGGAATATCAGCTCCTCGATGATGAGAACCATCCGGACGCGGCGAATGGGATCGGCGGCAATCGCACACTGGCATCACTTTATGATTTGATCCCCGCAGACAATAAAACTGTAAATCCCATCGGAGAATGGAATCATGCCCGCATTATTGTTGAGGGCGATCACGTGCAGCACTGGCTGAACGGTAAAAAAGTCGTGGAATACCGCCGCAGCACACAGATGTACCGTGCACTGATTCAAAAAAGTAAATACGCAAAATATGATAATTTCGGAATGTGGGATAAGGGACACATTCTGTTGCAGGATCACGGGGATGTGGTGTATTTTCGCAATATCAAAATAAGGGAATTATAGTGTCAACATAGAATGGGAGATGTTTATTTCAACAATTTCTGGGCAATGGGAACGCGGTGTGACGTCGTGCTGCCCGGGATCAAAAATTCCACCGCAGATTATTTGTATAGCAAAATTTATGATGAAATCGTCCGGCTGGAGAATAAATTAAGCCATTTCATGCCGGTGAGCGACGTCTCCTATATTAATGAAAATGCTTCGGATCAGGAAATTCTTATCGATGATGAGCTGTTCGATCTGATAGAAAAGTGTCTGGAATTCAGCGAAAAAACAGATGGACGTTTCGATATCAGCATTCTGCCTTTACTGGAATTGTGGCAGAGCGATCAACAAAATGAAATAAGGAAGAATCCTGAACAGCGGGAAATCGACTATGCTCTCGAAAAATCCGGTTACAGACATATTCTGTTGAATGAGCACAAATCAAGCATTGCGTTCGATCATCCCGGGGTGAAAATTGATCTGGGTGGCATCGGCAAAGGAGTCGCACTGGAAAAAGTGGATGAATTGCTGTCACAATATGACGTGCAAAATGCATTCATCAGTTTCGGTGAAAGCTCGATCATGGTTAAAGGAAACCACCCCTGTGGGGAAAGCTGGCGTGTAGGGATTCAGCACGTTTATCAGCCAGGGGTTAGCATTCATACATTTGAATTGAAAGACATGTCGCTATCCACGTCCGGCATGCGATCTTTGCAAGGATCAAACGAGATTGAACAGCGATTTCATATTATCGATCCGTGCACCGGACATATGGTAAGGGATCAGAAAACAATCTCGGTGACGTCATCTTCTGCCGTGGAAGCGGAGGCGCTTTCGACCGCATTGATGACTTCGGACATCGACAATGCCAGACGCATTCTTCAGCAGTTCCCGGAGTGCCATGCAATCGAGATAAGGTACGGGCAGGATAAGAAAGCCGGGATTTCAATTTTTCAATAAAAATAAAGCGATGATGTGACCAAAACATGAAAAATAAGAGCAACATAACGAGACGGGAATTTATAGCAGGCTTTTCGGCATTTGCTGCATCACTGCCATGGATTTCGCTTATCGGCACAGGCGAATCCTCAGCGCAGAATCCGTCTGACCGGGTGCGTCTTGGTATTATCGGAACCGGTTCCAGAGGGCGAGTACTGATGCTGCATTTACAGCAGATTCCCAATTGCGAAATCACCGCGATCTGTGATAATTATCCCCCGAATTTATATGAAGGCAAACGAATCACGTCGGGCAAAGCCTGGCAGACAGGTGATTACCGGCGGCTGTTGGAGCTGGATCATCTGGACGGTGTAATTATCGCGACACCGCTTCATTTGCACGCGCAAATGACTGTAGATGCGTTACAGTCTGGTAAGCACGTGTTTTGCGAAAAGAGCATGGCATTGACGTACGAAGATTGCAAGAAAATGGTGCATGTGCACCGGGAGAGCGGAAAGAATCTGCAAATCGGTTTCCAGCGCCTGTTCGATCTGCGATATATCGACGCCGTGGAACGGGTGAAACGGGGAGACATCGGACCGATCACCATGATCAGGGCGTACTGGCACCGTAATAATGACTGGCGCCGACCCTTGCCGCGCCCCGAACTGGAACGCAAAATCAACTGGCGCCTATACCGGGAATACTCCGGTGGATTGATGACAGAACTGGGCGCGCACCAGATCCAGGTGGCGAACTGGCTGCTGGAAAGTCATCCCTTAACAGTGACCGGCGTTGGCAGCATTAATTACTGGAACGATGGCAGAGAGGTGTTCGATAATGTAAGCACTATTTTTAGTTACCCCGGCGACGTGCAATGCATTTACGATTCAGTGACCAGCAACAGATTCTATGGATTGGAAGAGCAAATCATGGGTCCGAAGGGAACCCTTGAGCTGGAGCACGGAAAAATTTATTCCGAAAATCCTCCGCCCGCTCCGGGCATTTTGCAGCTCATCAACAATATTGAAAATAGTGTCTTCGATACAATCCCCATCGGTGGCGCCAGTTGGGTGCCGGAAACTGCGCTGGAATACGAAGGAAATTATCTGATCAATAAACGCCATATCCCGGATTCCACGCTGCTGGAAATGGAAGCATTTGTCAACTCGATCCGGAATCAATCACAAATCGAAGGAATTGTCGAGCAAGCGTATTATGCCAGCGTGGCTGTGCTGGTGGCAAATGAATCAATGCAAGAACGAAAAATTGTTCACTGGAGTGAGGATTTGAATATATGAAAGATCTGATGATAAAAGGCAGTCAAATAGAGCTGGAACTGAAATACATTCTCGGCTGTCTGGCAGCCGCGATTACATTGAATATTTATGCGATTATCTCATATCAAACAAAATGGATCGAAATGTTAACTCAACTACATGTTACATTAGCATTGGCAATCGTTTTTTACATACTTGTTCTGTGTATTCGATTAATTGCGGTAGGTGCAAAGCGGCTTTCCAAAAAAGGTAACTGAATCAACAAATGGAGCGGAGTTTATGAAAAAGGCGTACGTTATTTTTGCGACATTTCTACTGATCGTTTTCTCTATGTTTTGCAGCAATCAGGAAAATGAAAACTGGCAATATTTAATAAAAGGCGAAACATTAGATGGTTGGGTAAAGCGAGGAGGCGACGCAACCTATTCCGTAAAAGAGGGAGTGATTATCGGCACGACTGCTCATGACACGCCCAACACGTTTTTGTGCACGGAAAAAGAGTACAGCGATTTCATTCTGGAACTGGAAGTAAAAGTCGATACCAGTCTCAATTCGGGCATCCAGATTCGAAGCAAAAGTAATCCCGATTACAGGGACGGTCGCGTGCATGGCTACCAGGTGGAGATCGATCCGTCCAAACGGGCATATAGCGGCGGGATTTACGACGAAGCAAGACGCGGCTGGCTCTATGATCTGAAAGATAACGAAGCCGCGCGCAAGGCTTTTAAAAATGGCGAATGGAATCATTACCGGATAAAAGCAATTGGTGATTCCATCAATACCTGGGTGAATGGTGTTCATGCAGCGGCGCTGCAGGATACTATGGACGCTTCGGGATTTATCGGACTGCAAGTGCACAGGGAACAAGAAGCCGGTTTGCAGGTGATGTGGAGAAATATACGCATCAAAGATTTAAGCGAAAAAGGTCAGTAGTCTAGAATTATGGGAGTTAGACGTGTCAGCACCTCGTATCGTTGTTTTTGATACCGGTTATGATTCATACGATTACGAACGGCAGTTATTTGAAAATGCGGGATACCGATTCGAAATTTATCGCGGCGATCCGTTCGACCGGGAGCAGAAAATTGCTTTCTGCCGTAATGCAGTCGGCTTGCTGATTCGCAGCAGCCGGATGAACGAGAGCTTGTATGATTCGATACCGACGCTGAAAGCAATAGCACGCTACGGGGTGGGGCACGACAATATCGATTTGGAGGGTGCGAAGCGACGCAATATAAAAATAGCCAATGTACAGGGCTATGCAAGTCATTCCGTGTCCGATCACGCACTTTCACTGATGTATGCGTGCGCCCGGTTACTACCGACAGGGGTAGCGCATATCCATGATAAATTTGCCGCTCCGCCGGGAAAACCGGTGATCGAATTTCATGACAAAACACTCGGAATCGTGGGACTGGGTAGAATCGGCGGCTGTTTGAGCCGGAAATGCCAGCCACTGTTCACGCGCATTTTAGCGAGTGATCCTTACATTCCGGATGAGCGGTTTCGCGAATTCGGGGCAGAGAAATCGAATCTCGATGCAATATTACAGCACAGCGACGTGATCAGCCTGCATTGCAATTTGACTAAAGAAACCACCGGACTGTTCGATGCGGCGGCGTTCGCGAAAATGCAGCGGCAGCCGATCATCATCAATACTGCCCGGGGACCGGTACTCGATGAGCCGGCGCTGCTGAAGGCGCTGAACAACGGAACCGTCCTCCGAGCCGGACTGGATGTGTTTGTCAAAGAACCGCCGGATGAATCGAACGCGGAATTGCTGATGCATCCTGCGGTGATAGCGACCGGACATTACGGCTGGTATTCGGAAACCGCAAGTGCCGAATTGCAGAAAAGGGCGGCGGATAATCTGCTGGCGCTGCTGAATGGAGAAGAAATTGAGGATTGTTTGACCGGCAAATAGAAATTTAAAATTAAAAAT
>WJJN01000234.1 GCA_014729735.1 Candidatus Zhuqueibacterota bacterium | reverse complement strand
TAAAGTTATCGGATTTCCGACGCATATCGTTGTAGACCAGGAAGGATTAATTCGTTACAAATACGTCGGTTTTACTCCGGACATAAACCATCGCTTGAAAGAAAACATCCAGTTTCTTCTGAGGGAATCAAAAATTATTTCGTAACCGGTGAAAACATGAAAGTTCGATTTGTAAATGTGAGTCATTATTATCAAAATTATTTGCCAGATGCGACAGTCGCATTGAATGATATTAATTTCGAGATCAGGCAAAATGAATGTATTGGAATTATCGGTCCTTCGGGTTCAGGCAAAACAACACTCGTCCAACATTTCACCGGATTGCTGCAACCGAGCGAAGGTAAAGTATTCATCGATGATGACGATATTTCTAAAGTAGATTATGATATTAATTCTCTGCGGAGAAAAATTGGAGTCATTTTTCAGTTTCCTGAATCTCAATTATTTGAAGAAACAGTATATGAAGACGTTTCTTTTGGTCCAAAAAATTTCGGACTGGATGAAGATGAAATCGATACACGAGTTCGGGAGACATTTCAACTTGTTGATTTGAATTTTGAAAAGATGAAGTCTCGTTCTCCTTTTAAATTGAGCGAAGGAGAGAAGAGAAGAGTTGCTCTGGCAGGCATTATTTCGATGAATCCGGAGATGTTTATTTTGGATGAACCGACTGCATGTCTCGATGCTTCTGGAATCAGGAGAATTGAAAAGCTATTGTTAAATCTTTATCAATTAGGTAAAACGATAATCCTTGTTTCACATAATTTGGATTTTGTTATTAAACTGTGTCGACGAATTATTGTGATCGAGAGAGGTAAAATAATTTTTGATGGTCCGAGGAGAGAATTATTCAAAAATAATAGTATATTGGAAAAAGCAGGCTTGGAACTGCCGCGGATCATGCGTTATGCCAGAAAATTAAAGGAATTAGAGTATATCGAAGAAGATAAGGTCTATTCAATCGGAGAGTTGAAAAAACTATTCAGTGTTTAAATTCTGATCAGAGGTGATCGGATTATGTTCATTTTTTAAAATATTTGAGAGTTGGATAACAGGTAAAAAGTATTTGTAATATCATATTTAATTATAAATTATAATTACATATTTTATAACACATTGAACTTAATGTATTAAGAAGTAAATTCACAAAAATTCGTTTAAAAGTCGAGATTTAGAAGTGATTTAACAAAGCAGTAATGTTGTGGCATATAATTTGCAAAAACAGAGAGCCGAGATTAGGGTATACAACATTAGCTATGCATCATTTAATCTAAATCACTAAAATTTTTCCTTGCACTGCATCTTTAGGTATTCACCGAACTCAACCCCAACGAAGTTTTTTAGCGCATGCATCAAGGACTACTGCAACCTAAACTTGGTTGGGGTTGTTTATTTTCGGGTGTGTGGAAAATGTTAGTTATTTTTCATTCACAAACCATAGGAAAAAAATGAACGGTCACTCAAAAGAATTAGACCTGGATTGGGCAGAAAAGAATTTAAAAAATCCAGGTGATTTAAATCGTACCTGGGGGAAAAATTTTGGCTTTGATTATTATTATCCGTTAGTAAGCAGAAGTCCGCAAATTCGTGAGATCTTAAATCTGATTAAAAAAGTTGCCAAATCGAATGCAAGCATATTAATTCAGGGAGAGACCGGTACAGGTAAAGAATTGATTGCAGGATTAATACAATTTATAAGCTTGCGGGCGGACAAACCTTATGTAAAAGTCAATTGCGCTGCGCTGCCTGAAAATTTGCTGGAAAGCGAATTGTTCGGACATGAGAAGGGATCTTTCACCGGCGCTTTTCAGACCAGAATCGGCAAATTTGAACAGGCGCATGAAGGCACTCTTTTCCTGGATGAAATTGGTGATATGCACCTCTCCACTCAAGCAAAAATATTGCGTGTTCTGCAGGACCATGAATTCAGCCGTGTAGGAGGAAACCGGACAATAAAAGTTGACGTCAGAATTATCACTGCTACAAATAAGGATTTGTGGGATGCGATTCAGGATGGCATTTTTCGAGATGATTTATTCTATCGTCTGAACGTCGTAACAATCAATGTACCTCCTCTGAGGGAAAGACAGGAGGATATCCCTTTGATTGCCGAATTTTTTCGGAGAAAATTTACCAGCGAGTTACGGAAGAATACCAAAGGCTTTACAGAGGAGACAATGCGTTTATTGAAAAATCATCATTGGCCTGGTAATATCAGGGAATTGAAAAATCTCGTTGAAAGGGCAGTACTTATAGTCGAAGAAGGTCAGATGATTACACCGGATGATATTGTATTGACAGGAAGAGATTACTTTGCTGCCGGAGGCAGAGATCGGAGGAGAGGTGAGATCGAAAATACAGGACTGCCAACCTTAAAGCTGGATAAACTCGAAAAAGAGGCAATCGTTAAAGCACTGGAAATTAGCAAATGGATTCAAAAAGACGCTGCAAAATTATTGAGCATTTCCCCGAGATCCCTCAATTATAAGATTAAATATCATAACATAACCCACCCAGGCTGGAAAAAGAACATATAGTTTCAATAAACATCGTTTTTTGCTTATAGCCTTCATGAACAACAGTTTCATGAAGGCTTTTTTATTATATATCAGCAAAAATTGTTATAAATCCGTTACACATATGAAATACCTGTATGTAATTTTATTAATAATTAATTACATAAACTAATATTCTTAAATAACTATTTAATAAAGATATATAATATTAATATTTTGTATGGTATATTTATTGCCTGTATTTACGTTGAAAAATATAGTGACTACGCTGTTAAAATACGAGTTATATCGTAAAAACATCCATTTATATTTAGTATATCGGGTTTCAAGTAATTTGTTTGTGGAATGGAATGAAGAAATTGAATGAGTATTAATGAGGCGAAAGATGGCTAAAAGGAGAAAGAATACGGGTCAAATATTGGGAATAATTTTATTAGTTTTGAATTTATTCTCAAAGGTTAATGCGGGTGATGTCGTTGTAACATGGGATCCCAATAGCGAATTGGATTTGGCAGGTTACAAAGTATATTATGGCACATCAAGCAGAAATTATTCAACAATTTTGGATGTTGGAAATACTACGGAAAGAACTATTACAAATCTGACAGACGGAATTCAATATTATTTTGCTGTGACTGCGTATGACACAGCACTCAATGAAAGCGGGTATTCCGGGGAAGTCAGCACGCTCGTTGGCAATGTCGATACCACTCCGCCTGCACATCCGAATTTAACGAACCATTCGATTCAGAATTTAAAAATCACGATTCAATGGCAAAGCAATAACGAGTCTGATCTGGCAGGGTACAAAGTACATTATGGTACGCAGTCCGGTAATTATTCGGATGTTGTTGATGTCGGTTTGAATACGAGCTATCAAAGCCCTGACCTCGTTGCAGGACAAACGTATTATTTCGCGGTCACTGCTTATGATAGTAAAAATAATGAGAGTAATTACTCGAATGAAATCAGCGTTCAGGTCCCGGTGAATGATACAAATGCGCCGTCAAAACCAATAATTGCTGAACACCGGCTCGATGGCAAAAAGATCTACATTTCCTGGAATCCGAATGATGAATCGGATCTGGCTGGTTACAAGGTTCACTACGGCACAGTATCGAAAAACTATAATATAATTGTGGATGTCAGCAAGGCAACCAGTTATACCACGCCTGATTTACAAAACGGGGTGACATATTACCTCGCGGTAACTGCATACGATACAGCAAATAATCGGAGTCCATTTTCTGACGAAATCAGCTATTCTATAAATATGGAAGACAGAACAGCTCCGGCTGTCCCGGTCGTTTCCAATTTTGAAATTGAAGAACGAAAAGTACATCTTTACTGGAATAGTGTGGGTGATTCCGATCTCGCGGGTTATAAAGTGTATTATGGAACAGCCCAACGAAATTACGATGTTGTCGAAGATATCGAAAAAGCGAATGAATATATTACCCCGGATCTGGACGGCGGGACGACTTACTATTTTGCATTGACAGCTTATGATGAATCTGGCAATGAAAGTAATTTTTCAGAAGAAGTTACTGCGGAGATTCCACTGGGAGATATAACGCCGCCGGAAATATATGCGGTTGAGATTAAAGATTCGATATTGGTGAATTTGGTATATAGTGAACCAGTAGAAAAATCATCTGCTGAAAATAAGGCAAATTATGCTATTGACCACGGAATCGAAATTCAAAATATCGTGTTGGACGAAAATGAAAGAATGGTTCATATAACCACGAGTGTGCATGAGGAAGGGATATTGTATTCACTCACAATTAATAATGTAAAAGATAAAGCAGATAATCCGAACATCATTAAAGCAAATAGTACGTGTGAATATCGATTTAATCCGACAGATCATACACCGCCAGCTTTAGTAGATGCGAAAACAATAGATGCAACCCATATCGATGTAGTTTTCAGTGAAGATATCGATCGCACTTCCGCTGAAACGAAATCCAATTATGCTATCGATAAAGGAATTACGATTATTCAGGCAAAATTGGATGACAATTTACGGATTGTGCATTTAACGACAACTGCGCACCAAAATTCTGTGACTTACACATTAACAGTGAATAATATCAGGGACAGAGCTCCGGAACAAAATTCTATTGCTGCTAATAGTGCCAAATCATATACTTTTTATGAGAAGGATGATACTGCTCCGGGATTATATTCGGCTGTAATCAGAACAAGTGACAAAGTTGAGGTTGTTTTCACGGAAATGCTGGATCAATCCACTGCTGAAAATATTGCAAACTATTCCATTAATAATGATGTTGAAATATATGGCGCCGAATTGGAAAACAATCTTCAGGTCGTTCATTTAAAAACATCGCATCATACTGCGGGCGTTTCTTATGTACTCACTGTAAATAATGTGAAGGATAGAGCCTATCCACCAAATGTGATCAATAGTAACAGCACGATCTCTTACACATATACGCCGGATGATAATATTGCTCCAACGATCGTATTGGTGAATATCTTAGATGCCACCCATGTAGATGTTACGTATAGCGAAGATATTGAAAGGGAATCCGCGGAAAATACAAATAATTACCATATAGATAACGGGATCAGCGTTATAGAAGCAGAGTTGGATAATAATCAACGCGTAGTGCATTTGACCACATCTGCGCATGAAGGAGGCGTTACCTACCAGTTAGTCGTTAACAATGTGAAGGATCGATCACCAGATCCCAATGTGATTCGTGAAAACTCAACGGCTGCTTACACTTATGTGATTGAAGATAGAAATCCGCCTGAAATTGCAGAAGTGAATATGGTCAATGAAACTTCGCTGGAAGTTGTTTTTAGCAAAATTGTATCTCGCGTATCTGCGGAAAATAAAAATAATTTTTATATAAATAATGGGATAGAAATTTATAGTGCCAAATTATATGCTGATTTGAAAACTGTTATTTTATTAACAAGCGCGCACGATCCCTATAAGAATTATATCTTAGCAGTGAATGATATAAAAGACAGAGCGAATCCGCCCAATACAATAGTTCCCAATAGCAGTATCCATTACAACATGGGTGAAACGACGAACCCGGGGGGTACGATCGCTTCGAATATTAATGTTGAAGGATATTCTACAGGTTATTTGAAAGAGGGTGACACCTATTATCTCGACCGAAGTTATAAAATTGTATCCATTCCCGAAGAATATAATGATTTACTGTGGATAAAAACAGCGAATAATGACCGCGGTCGCGAGGAACAGGAATTTTTGAAATTTGATTTAAGTGACGAAGCAACTGTATATATTTGCTATGATAGTCGGGCACAAAAGTATCCGGAATGGTTAAAATCTCAATTCAGACGAACCGGGAAATCGGTCGGTGTTTCAGAGTATGCTGAATATCTGGAAATTTGGGAGAAGAACTGCCAGAAGGGCGAAGTGGTTCTTGGCGGAAATTTAGCGCAAGGCGCCTTGGGTGCGGAAAGCATGTACATTGTGATGATCAATCCAAGTAGCAGCAATCGTCCTCCAAAACCGGATGATACGACTGATCCTCAATCTTTGGGACCGACTAATGTGTATCTGTTGTATCAAAACTATCCGAATCCGTTTAATGCCGGCACTGAAATTCGATTTCAGTTACCTGAGAATTGTTATGTAACATTAACGATCTACAATATTCTGGGTCAAACCATAAAGCGGCTGGTTGAAGGCGAAAGACAGGCATCTCACTATATAATACACTGGGATGGGAAGAATAGTGAAGGCAATGCATTGCCCAGTGGCGTATATTTCTCAAGATTACAAGTAATTCGAAAGACGACGCTCAACGGGAAAAAAGTAAATCAGGTTATGTACAACGATGTGAGAAAAATGATATATTTGAAGTAAATGAATATAACTCATATATTTTAAAATAAGATCGGCTTGGAATATTTTCCAGCCGATCTTTTTTTATGATCAATATCTTTCATAATACAACAATATTTATCATTATGCTGCATTAAAGTGATATTATAACTAATATTAACGAATGATCTGAAATTTAAATCATTTCATTATCTCTCGCCGATTGAAATTTAGAAAAAAATTTATATATTATTTGACAATTTTAGCACTCCTCTTTTGAGAGTGCTAACAATAAGGTTTAATCCTAATTATGATATAAGTTTAATAAGATAAAATTCAACTAACAGGAGGATAAGTAATGAATATTCGACCACTTTCTGATCGAGTTGTAGTCAGCCCGATGGAGCCCGAAGAAAAAAAACAGGGCGGTATTATTATTCCCGATACGGCAAAAGAAAAGCCACAGCAAGGCAAAGTTGTTGCTGTCGGACCGGGAAAAGTTTCTGATGCCGGAGAGAAGATTGCTATGGAAGTAAAAAAAGGTGATGTTGTATTGTATGGAAAATATTCAGGTACAGAAGTGACAGTTGATGATGAAGATTATCTCATCATGCGCGAGAGTGATATTCTGGCTGTTTTATAATTAGAAAATGAAAAACTTGTAAACTATGGAGGATTAAAATATGCCTAAATTAATTGAATTCGATGTTGAGGCAAGAAATGCATTAAAAAAGGGTGTGGATACATTAGCCGATACAGTAAAAGTCACCCTTGGTCCGAAAGGAAGAAATGTAGTTATCGATAAAAAATTTGGCGCTCCTACTATTACGAAAGACGGTGTTACTGTTGCCAAAGAAATTGAATTGGAAGAGCCCTTTGAAAATATGGGCGCACAGATGGTAAAAGAAGTTGCTTCCAAAACAAGCGATGTCGCTGGTGATGGAACAACGACAGCAACCGTTCTGGCACAGGCTATTTTTCAGGAAGGACTGAAAATAGTGACCTCCGGCGCCAACCCAACTCACCTGAAACGCGGTATTGACAAAGCCGTTACCGCAGTTATCGATGAAATCAGAAAATTAAGTAGTGATTTACCGGGCAAAAATGAAATTGCCCAGGTTGGTTCTATTTCGGCAAACAACGATCGTGCAATTGGTAATTTGATCGCTGACGCAATGGATAAAGTGGGAAAAGATGGCGTTATCACCGTTGAAGAAGCGAAGACCACCGAAACCAACTTGGATATTGTCGAAGGTATGCAGTTCGATCGTGGTTATTTGTCTCCCTATTTCGTCACCAATGCAGATACAATGGAGACAGAATTCGAAGAACCCATGATCTTGATTTATGACAAAAAGATTTCCGTCATGAAAGACCTGCTTCCAATATTGGAAAAAGTCGCCCAGATGGGTAAACCATTCCTGATCATTGCGGAAGATGTAGAAGGCGAAGCATTAGCAACCTTGATAGTCAATAAATTGCGTGGCACTCTGAAAGTCGCTGCTGTTAAAGCTCCGGGATTTGGTGACCGTCGAAAGGCAATGTTGGAAGATATCGCAATCCTGACCGGTGGTCGCGTGATTTCCGAAGAAACCGGTTTTAAACTGGAAAATACGACCACAGCGGATTTAGGAAAAGCAAAACGCATTTCTATCGATAAAGACAATACGACTATCGTAGAAGGCGCTGGAAAAAGTGAAGAAATCAAAGCCAGAATCAGCCAGATCAAAAAACAGATCGAATCGACTTCATCTGATTATGATCGAGAGAAATTGCAGGAACGACTGGCGAAGTTAGCGGGCGGTGTTGCTGTATTGAATATCGGTGCTGCAACAGAAGTTGAAATGAAAGAGAAAAAAGCCCGCGTGGAAGACGCTCTTCATGCGACCCGAGCGGCGGTTGAAGAAGGCATCGTTCCAGGAGGCGGCATCGCATATATTCGTGCAATGAAAGCACTTGAAAATCTGAAACTTGAAGGCGATGAAAAAATTGGTGTGAACATCGTAAAGAGAGCATTAGAAGAACCGGTACGGCAGATTGCAGAAAATGCCGGCTGGGAAGGCTCGATCGTCGTTCAGAAAGTGAAAGAAGGCGAGGGCGCGTTTGGATTTAACGCTGAAAATGAAATCTTCGAAGATTTAATGAAAGCAGGTGTTATCGATCCGACTAAAGTAACACGTATCGCTCTGGAAAATGCCGCCAGTATCGCAGGACTGTTGCTGATGACTGAGGCAACAATTGCTGATCAACCAGAAGACGAAAAAGCACCGCCAATGCCTCCGGCAGGTGGCGGAATGGGTGGCATGTATTAATACTGCTATCGCGAAATCAAGCCCTGGCATTCATGATGTCAGGGCTTTTTTTATGAATGTACAGATTTATGATAAGGTTTTTTAACTTGACAAAATTAATTTAATTTAATATATTAACTAAATTATGTTAAACGAATTTTTAGTGATTACATCTTGTTAAGGACTATATTTTTAGGGCTTGGTTCGAATGAAGGCAATCGTAGCCAAAATCTGGAGAATTGTATTGGTAAAATAAAAAAGGCTGCTCAAATCAAAATTATCCAGTGCTCTTCGATATATGAATCGGAACCAGTCGGTTACACAGACCAGAACTGGTTTTTAAATGCTGTTTTGAAATGCAAAAGTGACCTAAATCCTTTTGATTTATTGTCGCTTGTCAAAGAGATTGAAGATAGAATGGGCAGAGAAAAAACGTTTCGATGGGGACCACGAGTGATTGATATAGATATATTAACGTACAGCGATCAAATCATTGAATCGGAAACATTAACTATTCCCCATCAGGAAATGCCGAATAGAAGATTTGTATTAATTCCGCTGGCTGAGATTGAGCCTTCATTTATTCATCCACAAAAAAAGATTTCAATTGAAAAGATGCTTGAGCAGTGCCCGGAAAATAAAATTAGGTGGTATGCAAATTTAAATTGCTAAATTAAGAGACTCCTGTTGAAATTCAACTATATTACTATTGACGGTGTTATCGGAGCAGGAAAAACTACTCTGGCTAAAATGATCGCTGAAAAGTATAACGGTTCTATACTGCTGGAAGAAGTCGAAGAAAATCCATTTCTTTCTGATTTTTATCGAGATCCCAAACATTTCGCTTTTTCAACTCAGCTATTTTTTCTGCTCAGTCGTTATCGTCAGCAGCAATCGATTTTGCAGCCGGATTTGTTCCATAGTCTTTTGGTCTCGGATTATCTGTTTGCAAAAGATAAAATATTTGCATATCTTAATCTGGAGGATAGAGAGCTTCTTCTTTATGAAAAAATAATGTCACTGCTGGAAAGGGACATCGTTAAACCGGATTTGGTGATCTATTTAAAGTCGTCACCGGATCGCTTAATGATCAATATTAAAAAAAGAGGAAGAGCGTTTGAGAAAGATATGTCCAAGGAATATATCGAATCATTAAACACAGCATATAATCGTTTTTTTAATCACTATAAAGAAACACCATTGCTTACTATCAATTCAACGAAATTGGATTTTGTGTGCAATTCCGAAGACTTTGAAATCATATTAAAAATGATAGAAAATAAAAATGCTGCTTAAATTAATACTGATAGTTCTCATTAT
>WJJN01000233.1 GCA_014729735.1 Candidatus Zhuqueibacterota bacterium | reverse complement strand
GAGTAAAAATCATTGAATTTGCCGATTTTTACACCATCAACGATCACATTTTGTAAATTGCGGTTTTTGATGGAAAGTTTACAACCAAACACTTTCACATGTTGATCTTTTACTGCCAATTTTAAATTCTTGGAACTTCTACCACCTTTTACCAGATGATAGACGCCATCTTCTACAAAATACAACGCGATGACTTTTGGTTCATGCGATCCGGTTGCAAGCGGTCGAAGTATAGAGTCTTCAAGTAGTTCCCCAGTATGCTGTTTTGTGAAGATGTAAGCAGCTTTTTTCATGTCTCTCCCAATATTAATTAGTGATTATAATTTATTATAGGAATTTTCCAATTCTTATTTACAGTAGCTTGATTATCACTTATATTGGTCTGTATGGTATTAGGGTATTGCTCTTTCGTGAATTGTTCATAAAGAAGGTAATTAATAAAGAGAGAAAATAAACAGATAAAGTCTTAAAGGTTCGTATTTACCAACTTTCTAAACGGAATTCACCATTATGATAATAAATTTCTGCGCCATAGTCGCTGCTGAAAGCAAACGAAATAACAACACGAGGTTCGTTTTCAACATTAGTGAGATTGAAATTCACAGGCGGGACAAATACCTGTTGAAAAAACAATCTCTTTATACCGGTTGTCTGGCGCTCGAATACTGCAATGAAATACGGTTTCTTTATTCGTTTCCTTAAACCGGTTTCTGAAACACCTGCGACAAAATATTCCGGAATTTCATTTTCGTTTAAATCAGCCAATAGCTGTAATTGACCATTCGCTTCATCGAAAAATTGTTGCTGATGTTGGGGAAGGTCACTTTTAACAAGCAAGCGAGATGTTCCTAATTCAGGGACATACAAATTAAAAAAATCTTCATTAAATTCACCGATATTTTCATCTGGCGATTTTTTATTACAAAAATTTAAACCGAATAATACAAGGAATAAAACAACATAAATATAAAATCTTGTCTTCATTACAGCCCCTCCCGCGAGGATTTAGTAGGCATCTTACATGTTTTAAAAAAATAAGATAAAAAATATTTATATAAATGTCAAGTATATTTAAATTGAAGAAAAATCTTGACAATACTACGATTATTTATTATTTTAGGACATAAGATTTTGATTAACGTGCAATAATTTTTGAACTTAATCAAATAATCTATCGATTTTAACTATTGAATTTTGTTACGGATTAACGTAATGAAGCAGATATTGACACCTGTTATTTTGATCTTTATTATTATTCTGAGTGGAACCCTGGGTTACATGATTATCGAAAAATGGAGACTGTTCGACGCGTTATATATGACAATCATCACCATTAGTACCGTTGGATTTCATGAAGTCGCGTATTTAGGAATTAAGGGCAGGATTTTCACCTTGTTTTTGATTATTCTGGGAATTGGTGTAGGAGGTTATACGATTGGTAAATTATCTGCATTTTTAATCGAGGGGAAAATTCAACATCTATTTAAGGGTAAGAAAATGGAAAAGAAAATATCGTCCCTGAAAGATCATATTATCGTATGCGGGCTTGGCAGGACCGGATCAGAAATTATCTCGATTTTAAATATAATCCATCCTAATTTTGTAATTGTCGATCGTGATGACGATAAAGTTTTGGAAGCCCAGCAAAAAGATTATCTCGTTTTACAGGGCGATGCCACGGATGACGATATTCTAAAAAAAGCAGGAGTTCACAACGCCTTTGGATTGATATCCGCTCTCGGAAATGATGCGGAAAACGTTTATGTCGTGCTGACAGCCCGCGGATTGAATAGCAAACTCCGTATTATTGCTCGAGGAATCGATGAAACTTCGTCCAAGAAGCTTATTCGCGCCGGCGCTGATAAAGTAGTTTCACCGTTTTCTATCGCCGGTAGACGGATGGCATATCTTACGACGCATCCGGAAGTAGTGGAATTTCTGGAAATCATGAATCGCAGTGCAGAGCTTGAATTGAAGTTAGAACAAGTTTTGATTCATAAAAAAAGCTATTTGGTAAACAAAAAGCTAAATGAGTCCAATATAAAATCAGAAACAGATGGCGCGATGGTTGTTGGAATAAAAAAGAATCAGAGCAATAAAATGATCGTTAATCCACCGGGAGAAATGGTGCTTGAAGAAGACGATATTTTAGTGGCACTCGGAAACAACTCACAAATCGAAAAACTAACCGAGTTGTCTCAAAAAAAAGGATTAATAGATATCAATTAGCTGTGCATTGTAAAAAATTGTTGACATTTATAAAAATTATTATTTTATTGATGATATGTAAAATAGCGAGTTAGGGAAGATTATGGCAAAAGCAGACATCAAAGGATGGAATCATATCATTCTTTTAGTCTTCACTGCTATTTTATTTGCAGTGAATTGCGAGGATGACCAACCGGTTGCTGTTGTGGAGAACAGCTCCAGTATAGTAGGGATCATCAAACCGGAAGGCGTTGTGGCGCTGATAAAGGTTTTCCAGGGAGTACTCATTGACAGCACCTTTTCTGACACGACTACCGGTTATTTCGAAATAGGCAATCTCAGTGCCGGAAGTTATGAACTCGAAATAAGTGCCATCGGATATGGCAAATATAAGAAAAAAAATCTTGAAATCAGAGGCGCTGTATCACTTGGTGATATCATGTTGCGAAAAATACCAGGTGAAATTGCCGAATTCATCCCATATCAGGGAACGAAAAATGTGTCGCTAACAGCACCGTGCGGATTCGATTTCACGACTTTAATGGAGCATAATTCTGTTGAGGAAAATTTCGACATTTCGCCTGCCATCAGAGGATATTTTCTGTGGGAAGGAGACGATAATAAAAGTATGGTTCGTTTTTATCCGACTACGAGCTATAATGCATTTACGACATATACTTTTTCGCTTTCAACCGGAGCAAGGACAGTTGATGGAGACTCACTCGCTTTTGCTGTTTCATCGAATTTTATTACCGAGCCTGTTCAAGTCAGATCTACGAATCCGGAGGACGGCGCCACCTATGTCAATCCCGCCACTGCTATTTATTTTCGATTTAATACTGAAATGGACCGTCTCAGCGTCCAGAATGCATTTTCCTTAGAACCATCTGTCAATGGTCATTTCGTATGGCACAATAATGAATCCTTTAGCTACTATCCGCAGTCCAATCTGGCGACGAACAGCGATTATTACGCTGAGATTTCTACGAATGCCAAGGATGTTCACGGGACTTCAATCGTCGATCTGTATTCAATAGAATTCACCGTGGAACCTCTGGCAGTGCAGTACACATATCCTGCTGACGGAGCGACAGAAATCTCAAGAAGCACAAGTATTCAAGTTGGTTTTAATACAGAAGTGCTGCAAACTTCTGCAGAAAATGCGTTTGCAATGTCACCATCAGTGCAAGGAGCATTTAGCTGGAGTGATTTTACTCGTTTTACTTTTACGCCGGAGCAAAATTTGCAGGCAGACACAGATTACACAGTGATTATCTCAACAATGTGTGCTGACAAATACGGAATGCAACTGCCGCAGACATATCAATTTTCGTTCACGACTGCTGCAAATTAAATTATAGATATTCCTGATAAATATCAGCGTGTTCCGGATCGAGTTCTATTAATTGTTGGAAGATACTTAGATCGTCATTGTCCTTAAATAAATCAATCAATTCAATGTGATGGGCTGATAAAAATTTCTGACATTTTTCTTTGTAATCTTTATCAATTTTCATGATGTCTTCGATCATATCAACAGCAGCGGCGCAATATGTACGTGCTTTTTTCTTGTCATCTTCTGCGAAGAAAATACCGTAATAATAGAAGTCTTTCATCTCGCGAAATTTTCTATTTTCGTCGCTCAAGACATCCTGAATTAATTCGTTTCGCAAATCCCAACCCTCTATGAAACGACCTTCACCAAATTTTGCCTGCTCAGCGATCATTTTTGCTTTTTCAAAATAGGGGGTACCCATAAATCGATCAAATTTGTCAAAAACGTCGCCAATTACGAGGTAAACGTAAAAGTCGATAAGACTCGTCAATGAATTCCAGTTGTTTTCACTATGAACCGGGATGTCTCCGGCGCGATAAGCCATACGGCAACGTCTGTCAAAATATTGAACATCGGAATTGTCGGAAATTAAGATTTGGAGTCCGTAAGCATCTTCAAAACTGCTGGCGTAATAGCTGCTGAAAAATATCTGAAGCGTGAGAGGAATCTGAACGTCGATCTCGTCGTTTGTCCAGGTGTTTCCATTTATATAGTCCTGCATAATTTGCTGGAAATTCGCCAGCTTTTCCTGCTGCTCCAGAGGAAGGTTGTCGAGGGTTACTGTTACCTCGGCTTTTAAATCTTGAGCGTTACTCGTAGTGGTAAAAGTTGCAATGTACAGCAACGTTAAAAATATGATTTTTACCCGAATCATGTTCACCCCGTCTTCTAAAAGGTTGCGGATGATCATTATAAAAAACAGACTTTTCATTATTTACATCTTTTTTACTCTCGAATTCGTTTTAAGTTCACAATGTTTTAGCAGTTTTGAAAATGTCGGTACAAACGCAGGATTTCAGGCAATGGGAGGCGCTGGTGTTGCAAATATCTGCACACCCGATGCCATATTCTATAATTGTAGCGGTATTGCTCTGAGCAATGGAATTCAAATCGCATTGTCATACTGCAATCCCTTTGGAATAAAAGAATTGAATCATGGAACTTTTTCAGTTTCATTCCCCGCCGTATTGGGAAATTTCGGTTTCGCGTCAAAAACGTTTGGAAATGTGCTGTATAGTGAAAACGAATATTTTTTGTCCTACGCCAATTCAGTCCGTGGAAAATTTTCATATGGTGCTTCGGTTCGCTATTCCCGGCTCGAAATTTCAAAATATGGGCACGATACCGCTATTGCTGTGGATGTTGGATTCACAACCAGCATCAGTACCATTGTAAAATGGGGTTTTGCAGCAACGAATATAAACCGGGCGAAAATCGGTGCAAAAAATGACCTGCTGCCCCGTATTTTCATCTCTGGTTTCAATGTGAAACCGGTGGATAATTTATATCTAAATTTCGATGTCTACAAAGACACGCAATTCCCAATGGAACTACATTTCGGAATGGAATATTCTCTGTTCGAGCGCTTTGTATTGAGAAGCGGATTTGTTACGGAGATTGCCAGCTTCACAGCGGGAATGGGGCTGAGGTTTTCTCATTTTGATCTCGATTACGCATTTCAGTCTCACAACGATCTCGGGTTC
>WJJN01000232.1 GCA_014729735.1 Candidatus Zhuqueibacterota bacterium | reverse complement strand
CCGGGACCGGAATCATGCGTGGTTTCCGGCTTTTCATAGTTCGCTTCGATTAACAGCATGGCTCCCACACCGACGGCTGTGCCGACTAATGCGCCGACCAGCATTTTGTTTTTCGTCGGAACTTCAACCTGTTTTATATCCGCTATATCGTAATTTTTCGCAGCGCCGGGATCATTTGAAGAAACCGCTATTTCCGAGCCGTTCACCGCAATATTTTTGGTCTGCAGTACCGCACCTGAGCTTAAATGAACGCGAGCGTCTTTATATTTTCCGCCTTCACGCCATACGTTTTCCTGCGCCATTGCGGCAGAAATAAGCAACAGTGATAGCACAATTGAAATATAAATTCTTTTCATTTCAATGCCTCCTTAAATTGAATTGATGTTAGAAATTGTATGATAATTTCAGAGATGCCCCATCTTTTTGAGGAACCAGATCAAGTCCGAATTTTGGATTTCCTGAATACCGACTATTGTATCTTTGCACTTCTTTAGCAGCGTCGACCATTTCCCAAATTCCAAGAATGATTGCACCTCCTACTCCGATATAGAAAAACGGTGTCTTTTCTTCTTTCACTGTAATCATTGTGTAATAGTAACCGTGCTCCGTTTCAGTAGTCTCTTTAATTCCGGCAGTAAATGCCAATACAGCACAGCCAACTCTACCCGCAGTGAAACCCAAACCTCTGCCCCAATTGCCGGCATAAGCATGCCCTGTGCTGCTGATAAGGAAAGACAGCAGAACTGCCGTTGCCTGGCTTTTCTGTTTCGGTTGATGAGACAGCCTGCTGTCGGATCCCGGCGATTCCTGTCCCAACACAATTTGAAAACCAAGAACAACGATAAAAATGATGATGAAGAATTGTTTCATGACGACCTCCGATGAAATTTGGTGAAAGCTATTATTTTTTCAAGTCGCTTTCAAGATACAAAAATCATCGGTGGAAATAAATTCCGGTAATATTACCGAAACGAAGGAAATGTTGTAATTGTTGGAGTTAGAGATTGATGCAAAGAAAGAAAGGTAAAAGGAATCATGAAGATATTCAACAAAAATGGACTTCTTGAATACTCTCCACCAGAAAATACTTCCCGTCGCGGCTTTCATCAGGAGTTCTGATTAATTTGGTATCGGTACTCACGTTATTGCTGATTTTTTCATTGATTTCCATGGCGTAGCGTCGTATAAAATTGGGATCGGGCTCGTAATCATTCTCATTGATTTCATCCACCCATTCCATTTTTTTCTGTCCCCAGTATTTGCAGCCGACGATTCCCCGGTGCCCGCATTTATCGCTGGCTTTTTTTGCCTGATTTATATTCGTGATTTTCCCCTTAATAATCCATTCCTGTCCCTGTTTTCTTGCCGTGGCAAGATAATAGAGCAGCGCCATCTGTACCGGCGAAAAATAAATTCTGCCGGATGAACCGTTTTCGCCGATGATCTCGATCTCTCTGTTATTCACGAACAATTGAATTTTCCGAAAAGTACCGGGATTTTCAGCAGTGACCTTGTTTTTCCTGTCGAGCAGATTTGTTATCTGATCTTCAAGCGCGGCTCGTTCTTCTGTAAATTGCCGTTTCAGATTTTCGGTTTCCTGGAGATGTTTTTCGATATCTCCATGAAGATTACGCTGGCTTTCGTGGATGCTTCGCAGCAGCTCTTCGATATCAGCCGGCTTATCATTCGGCGCGTTTTCTACAGAATCCTTCAAGAGTTTCATATTGTTGAATTGCTGGAGCAATATTCTGTGTTGATTTTCAAGCAGGTAGATTTCCGTATCCTTCTCCTTCAAAAGAAGCTGAGTTTCTCTTAGGTTGGACTTTACGAATTCCAGATATTTACGGGTTCCCAGCTTTTCCAGCAGGATTACGCTTGTAAATGACAGCAGCACAGCCGCGCCAATCTGACCCGCCTTGATCCATAATCCGGAGAAATTCAATGCCACAAATCCCAGCACTGCAATAGAAAGCATCCATAAAAAGGGAAAGATTATCAGAAACATCAAACTCCTGTATCTGCGATAGGGGAAAAATGCAACGACGCCGCACAACACAAATGAGATGACTAAATTCAGAATGTGCGGAGCTTCTCGGATTGAATCGCCATTTAAAATATTGCTTATGAATGTCGCATGAATGCCCGGTCCCGGAAAATCAGCGGAAAACGGCGTGACATAAGAATCTCTGTCTCCGGTGACAGTTACGCCGATCAGGACGATTTTGTCTTTAAATTCATCCGGATGCACAGCGTTCTGCAAAACATCTCGCATGGAATGGGTTTGAAATTGACTTAGATCGCCATAATAATTAAGCAGCGCCTGACCTTTTTCATTCACCGGGATTTCAATCAGCCTGTTTCCGGCATTGAGCAGCAGCCGATCCCCCCAAATGCTCCTATTTATATCAATCTCATCCGGCGCAATGCCGTAATAGTCGCAAAGGCTTTTGAAGGCGAATGCCGGATAGTAACAGCCTTTATAATAGATGACGAGCGGAATTTTTCGGAAATGACCGTCAGCATCCTGAATTAGAGATATGTGACCTGCACTGTTGAAGAAATCGAGAAAATCGGGATGTGGAAAAATCGCGGTGGATGCCCGGTAGATGTCTGAACTGAATTTCGGAGGCGATTTGAGTGCGTATTGGGAATAACGATTTTTATGGCAGCTTGTGGTGTCAATTTCATAACTTTGTTCACCGGACCATACGCCCAGATCGAAAGTTATCACGACGTTTGCCGCGTTATCCGCAGAATGTACCAGCGCCGAGTCGTTTTGATAATTTGTTCGATCATTGAACAGCAAATCAAATGCAATTGCTTGTGCACCGTATTTGTTCAATCTTGAAATCAATTCGGCGTATCTTGCCCGCGGAAGGGGGAATCCATATTCGGCAACGGTCGAATCATCGACTTTAATTAACACAACATCCGGACTCGCGCTTTTTTCTCCGGTGATTGCTTGATAAAAATCGAGTAGTTGTAATTCAACCGATTGAATTAAAGCAAGATATTGGAATGATAATGTAACGAGCAGGATGATGACGAGTACTATAACAAGACGTCTGAAACCGTAGTATTTTTCTTCGCTATGCTGTGGCATGATCTTTCCCGGAGGTTGTGCTACTTGTTTAGTGTTGAGATTTCCGAAGTTGGAAATCTGTATTATTAAAATCTTTTCTTTGCGACCTCTGTGTGCTTCCTGGTATGTGTAAATTCATTACCAAAAAGCATGATTAAAACGCCCAGTAAAAGACATCCTCGATCTGTTCCTGTGGCTTGCGCTGCTTGGTCACCGAAGGCTTTGATATTTTTTTACCTTTTGGTTTGCCTTTTTCCTTTTGCTTTTTCTTTGCTGTTTCTTTCACAGCCTTTTTGACCTTTTTGTCGTCGACTCTTTTGAGTACTCGTTGTTCTTCAGCGCGGGTTAGCTCGATATTTTCGAATGATATTCCCAGCAAATCTTCGACCCGGGAAATCAGTGTACTTTCGATTTTTGTCGAATCCTGCACATCCCGGACTACCCTGGCGTACATTTGATATGTGATATCCATAGAATCGATCGCGGCGTAGACCGTTCCCAGATTTAAATAAACACCATTTGAATCCGCCGCAGTGCGAGCATTATCCAATGCAAGCAAATAACTGCTGTACGCCGAATCGATTTCCCCTTCCAGAAAATAGGTGTTACCGATATTATTTCGTGCTTCGAAATTCAAGGGAGATCGATCTAATATTGCTGAATAATGAAATCTGGCTTTTTTCATTTTGTTATTCATTGCGTAAATTGTGGCTAATTCATTCCTTATTTCAGAGCTGTCAGGATATTGATCAATTTTAGCCTCCAATTCCCGGATGTATTTTTGCTGCCGTTCTTTCATCGCCATTCGAAAATCCTGTGTATCCTGATCGTATATTTGCGACGTAACACGGGGAGCGGACATAATATTTTCCAGCGCTTTCACCGGAATCGGCTTATACGTTTTCCCTGCATCGGCGACTTCAACGATTTTCAAATCATTGGATAAAATATAGTTTTGTAATAGTTCGGCGCCTTTTTCCCATCCTTCCATAAATGACTTGCCGATCCAGGTCGTTTCCACCGGAAGCCATAACCTGTTATTATTGATGTGATACATATCCGGGGGAAGTCCCAATCTCATTTTTCTCGATGGATTAATACCGGAATCAAATAGCAAAAAGATATGATCGTGAGAACATGCCAACGCCGTGGGAACGCGAATGCTTTGTAACAGAGATGCCAGCAAAACCGTGGTATCATCACAATCGCCCATTTT
>WJJN01000231.1 GCA_014729735.1 Candidatus Zhuqueibacterota bacterium | reverse complement strand
TATCACCGGCGGGCAGTACTTCCGGGCGACGGATAAAGCCAGTCTGGAGCGCATTTACCAGGAAATCGGCGAGATGGAAAAGACCAAGATCGAAGTGAAAGAATACACACGATATTCCGAGCTTTTTGTGAATTTCCAGTTTGCGGCATTGGCAGTGCTGCTGTTGGAAATTGTGCTGGCAAATACGCGATTCAGGAAGATACCGTGATGCGCGGTAAGTGACTACAAAGAAGTCAAGCAAAAGTCCCCCTTTGAAGGGTGATTTAGGGGGATGTAATTGTAAGTATTCATAAATCAGTGGCATCACCCAAGTTCCCGCCTTCAAAGTGGGGAACTGGCATGAATGAATCGAATTACCAGGTGAAAGCATGTTCAGATTTCAAAATATAGATCTATTGCATTTATTATGGTTGATACCGGTTTTAACAGTCTTTTTTATATTGATATTTCGCTGGAAGAAGAACGCGCTGAAGCGGTTCGGGAATCTGGAATTGGTGGAAAAATTGACAGCTTCCACGAGCCGGAGCAAGCAGATTTTTAAAGTCTCGCTAATTTTATGTTCATTATTATTTTTGATTTTATCGATTGCCCGTCCGCAGATCGGTACGAAGCTGGAAGAGGTGAAAAGGGAAGGCGTGGATATCATTGTTGCGCTGGATGTATCACTTTCAATGATGGCAGAGGATATCAAACCGAATCGTCTGGAAAAGGCAAAACATGAAATCGCGAGCTTCATCGATTTGCTGGAAGGCGACCGCATCGGATTGATCGCATTTTCCGGAATTCCGTTTGTGCAGTGCCCACTGACTCTGGATTACAGCGCGGCGAAGTTGTTTCTGGATATTATGGATCAAAGTACGATTCCGCAAGCGGGGACTGCTATTTCACAGGCGATTACAAAAGCGCTGGAGACATTCGAGCAGAGGGAACGCAAGCATAAAGTGCTGGTATTGATCACTGACGGCGAAGACCACGAGGGAGAGCCGCTGAAAGCAGCCGAAGCTGCGGAAAAGGAAGGGGTGGTCATTTACACGGTGGGCGTCGGGTCGGTGAAGGGTGTGCCCATCCCCTTGTTGGATGAGCGCGGCAGGAACACGGGATTCAAGAAGAATCGTGAGGGCAATGTCGTCACTAGCAAGCTGGATGAGATCACGCTGGAAAAGATTGCGCTGCAGACAAATGGCAAATATTTCCGGGCGAGCGGCGGCGAGGATGAGCTGCGAAAGATTTATGATGATATTTCCAGAATGGAGAAAAAGGAGCTGGCGTCGGTGAAATTTTCCCAGTATGAAGACCGGTTTCAATATTTGCTGATTTTCGGGATTCTGTTGATCGTGATCGAAACATTTGTATCTGAGCGCAGAAAATCGAAGAAAGAATGGCGCGGGAGGTTTATCTAATATGAAAATGAAATTATTGATCATCGTTTTGGTTATGATTCCGGCGATCTGTTTCTCGCAGAGCGCGCGGGAAAAAGTCGCAGAGGGAAATGATCTGTTTTACCAGGAAAAATTTGATGAGGCAAACAATAAATACCGCGACGCACTTCTCGATGATCCGGAGTCGCCGAAGATTCATTTCAATATCGGCGCGACCCAGTATAAGAAGAAAAAATATGAAGAGGCGCTGACCGAATTCGAAAAATCGCTTTCCACGGATGATATTCTGCTGCAGGCGAAAAATTATTATAACATGGGAAATACGATGTACCGCATGGGAAAATTGCCGGAAGCGATACTCGCGTATACTCAGGCGCTGAAATACAATCCTGATGATGTGGATGCGAAATATAATCTGGAATATGTGCGCAAAAAACTGAAAGATCAGGCGGACAAGCAGCAACAGCAACAGAACAATCAACAGCAGCAACAACAGCAGCAACAGCAGCAGCAGCAACAACAACAGGGGGATGAGAATAAAGAGGAGCAGCAAGAAGAGCAGCAACAGCAGCAACAACAAGAGCAGCAGGAACAGCAGCAACAACAAGAGCAGCAGGAACAGCAGCAGGAAGAAGAACAGCAACAACAGCAGCCACAGCCTCAGGAGCAGGAAATGTCAAAGGAAGATGCGGAGCGAATTTTGAATGCATTGAAGAATGATGAAAAGGATTTGCAAAATCAGCGAAAGGCGAAAACATCAGGGAATTACCGGGTATTAAAGGATTGGTAAGATCAGATGAGGATTGATTTAAAGATAAAAATACTACTGGCACTGGGAATATTCGTGCTGCCGGTGCTGGCAACCGGGGCAGATATTCAGATTTCAGCCACAGTAGATCGGGCGAGGGTTGCGTTGAATCAGACATTTGTGTACACGGTGGAAATTTCCGGCGAAAAGGCGAACGATGTCGGAGATCCGGACATCCCGGATATTTCGGCGTTTTCGACCTATCTGGGAAGCTCGGGCACATCGCAGAATATCCAGATCGTGAATGGCAAGATGTCTGTTTCCAAATCCATTAGCTTTTCATACATGACATCGAAGGTCGGAAAGTTCACGATCCCGCCGACCCAAATCAAGTACGGCGGCACGGTTTATAAAACAGCGCCGATTGATATCGAGATCGTAAAGGAAGCAGCGTCGAGTCAGCCGCAGAACCGGCAGCAGCGCAGCCGTCCGCGATCCCAGTCGGTGGAACCGGAGGATGTCGGGGATCATATTTTTCTGCGACCGTTCATCAGCAAAAAACAGGTATATGTCAACGAGCCGGTCATTCTCAGCTATAAAATTTACACTGCCGTGACAATTACCAGCTATGGAATCAGAAAACAGCCGAGCACCGCAGGATTCTGGGCAGAGGAGTTCGACCTGGGGCAGCAACCAAAAACGCACCGGGAAATGTACAAGGGCAGAGAATTTCTGGTCGCGGAGATAAAGAAAGTCGCCCTTTTTCCAACAGATGCCGGTAAGAAAACGATCGAGCCGATGGTCATCGAATGCGATGTGCGTATACAGAACCGCCGTCGATCGATATTCGACAGCTTTTTCGATGATCCGTTTTTCGGGCGAACTACCAGGAAGTCGGTTGCTTCGCCGTCGTTGAACATCGAGGTACTGCCACTGCCAGAAGCCGGAAAACCGGCGAATTTCAGCGGAGCGGTCGGAAATTATTCGATCAGTGCGACTGTGGATAAGAATCAAGTTAAAACAAATGAAGCGTTGGCGTTTAAAGTGCGGCTGGCAGGTACCGGCAATATCAAAGTGCTGCCAGAGCCTGAAGTAAAAATACCGAACGATTTTGAAAAATACGATCCAAAGGTTTCCGAGAATATCAAACGCAGCGGAAATTCTGTCACAGGTTCGAAAGTCATGGAATATGTGCTGATCCCTCGCTTCCCGGGAATTCAAAAAATCGAGCCAATCACTTATACATATTTTGATCCGGCAATTAAATCTTATAAAAAAATCTCTACGCGGGAAATTGAGATAACCGTCGAGAAGGGCAGTGAAGAATTCATCGTCACCGGTTCGGGACTGAGCAAGGAAGAAGTGAGATTGCTCGGTAAAGATATCCGATATATTCAAAAGGAAATCCCTGAGTTTCGAAAAATCGGCGCGTATTATTATCGCAGTCCGATATACTTATTCCTACTCGTTTTGCCGATGATGATATTGGGCAGCGCTGTTCTCTACCGTCGCCATCTGGATAAATTGAGTGAAAACGTCGCTTACGCCCGCAGCCGCAAAGCCAATCAACTGGCGATGAACCGGCTGCGAAAGGCACGGCGGAAACTGGATGATAATACTCAGAAAGAGTTCTACGCGGAAACATCGAAGGCGCTGGTGGGATTTCTGGCGGACAAGCTGAATATCTCGGCGGCATCCATTATTACCGACGAAGTTGAAGAAATGATGCAAGCGCGCGATATCGATCCGGAGGTGATCTCACAATATCTGCAATGTTTGCAGATCTGTGATTACCAGCGGTTCGCGCCATCGACCTCGAGCGAAGAGGAAATGAAACGATTTTACGAACAGGCGAAAAGTGCGATCATCGCGTTGGAGAAGGCTATTT
>WJJN01000020.1 GCA_014729735.1 Candidatus Zhuqueibacterota bacterium | reverse complement strand
TACTCCGAAGGAAAAGGTGGGCATTTTACTCGTGGGGCATGGTCAACCGGATGAATGGGATGTCGAATGGCCGACTGAAACCGAGCAGGAAATTAGGTTCCGGGAGGAAGTCCTGAAATTATTTATTGAGGATGGTTATAAACAGAAAAATCTCAGCCTGGCATGGATGGAATTTAAGCAACCCAAACCCGCAGTGAAAGTGGAGGAGTTTGTCGCCAACGGAGTGGAAAAAGTAATGTTCTTTTCAGCAGCAATTAGTGCAGATGCAATTCATAGTCAATATGATGTCCCAGAGCTCGTCAAAAAGGCGAAGGTCCCTAATAATATTTCATTAATAAATCTCGGTGCATGGAATGACGATCTGCTCGTTATTGAGGCTATTAAAGAACGAGTTGTCGAGCAAATGAATTTTCAAAAAAGGAGTAGATAGTGAGCTATTTTTGGATAGCGATTGCGGCTATCATCGGTTATCTTACGGGTTCAATTTCTTTTGCTAGAGTTATTGCGCGATTAAAATCACCGGGAACAATAGTGAAAATGATCCGTCAACAGGTACCAGGCAGTGAGACGATGTTTGAATCCGATGCGATCAGTGCTACAGCAGTCCGTATGCAATTCGGAACAGGATACGGGTGCCTCACGGCGATTCTGGATATGGTAAAAGTCGCGATTCCGACATTTATTTTTATGCATATTTTCCCTGATCAACCATACTTCCTAATAGCTGCCGCATTTGGTGTCGTCGGACACGATTTACCGCTTTACCATGGATTTAATGGAGGCAGGGGAGAGTCTCCTATTTTCGGTGGTCTTTTGATAATTGACTGGCTGGGAGTTGTCATCACAAATTTGGTGGGTTGGTTATTGGGAATGATCTGCGGAAATATCCTTGTTCTACGTTGGAGCGGATTAGTTTTAATGATACCCTGGTTGTGGTTTCGAACACATAATTTATGGTATCTGGCTTACATCGTATTTGTCAATATTATGTATTGGTATGCTATGCGTCGGGAGATCAGGCAGTATTTCCAATTGCGGGATGCAGGTGAAGAACCCACACAGGAAGACATTGCCCAACTCTGGGGAATGGGAAGTCGATTAGGCAATATGCTTGATCAATATAATTTGCTTGTATTGTTTCGAAGAATTAAAAGATGACAAAAATACTGTTTTAATGAAATTTCAGCCACGACTTCTGTTCATCACCCCAATGGACAGCTCCAAAGAGCATGATGATTTCTATCACAGCCAGAGTTGGTGTTACTATCCTGACAACAAATGAAACAGAGAGTAATAAAATAATCAGATTGGACAGAATAAATGCAAAAATTCCCCATTTAAACCACAAGGCAATTGCTATCGCAAACGTGGTATTCAGGAAAAAAAGAGCAGTGAGTGCAGGAAAGAGCCAATACGGCTCAGAAGAATTTTCCATGGCTGCGAGGTATAAAAGCGCCACGATGCTGTTTCCGATAATCATGGTTATTAAAAACATCGTGAGACAACCCGAACGTTCGATGATCTTGTCCATGGTGCTTCCTCCTTTGTTAACACTGAGAAAATTGGGTTATCACAGGAAAAGAGATTTCACAACGCGGCAGAGGAGGTCAGTTACAAATCATTGGTGTTCAAAGTGTAAGCGTATTCGTTTTTTATTCGTCATCTTTGAATACAAATAATTCCCACATTTTCATAAAATTAATATACTTAATAGTAATGTAGCAAAATTTTACAATGCTGTCAACCCATAAATGCATTATGATTGTTAAAAAATTGCCATATTTTAATGCAGGCTAAAATTCATATTCCAGTCCAATAATCGGCAGAAATCGTCACTGATAGATTTGATCCTGTTTTCTTTCCGCATCATTCCAAAAATAGCCTGCGATATTTTTGCGGTCATATACATTCCAGACGCTTAGATAAAATATCAAATTCGATCCGCTGAAATGAAACCGGCGGTCAAATCGGATGTTCATCGAATGATAATCAGAATACCGGGCTTCGTTGATCTGCGCTTCATCAAAAACAGTACGATGATGCATTTTCGAAGCTTCATTATCAAACGGTGTATAAGGTGCACCTCCGGCATAAATCCACCGCATACTGAATTCCCAGCGATAATTCGGCTTATATCCGCCCTCCAAACTGAACAGCATTCTGTTATCGAAACTCCGGTTTCGGCAGACGCCATCCTCACTTTTGTACTGACTGCGAAAATATGCAGTGCTGGCTAACCCGTAAGAATCACGCGCCAGCTTTTTCCGGATCATGATTTCCACACCGCGGAAGCGGGCTACGCCAGTGTCAGTCAATTTATCGTGATTTGAGAAAAATCCGTAATTGTAATAAATATTCAATATTGAAACCAATATTAGTATCTGTTTTATTTTTTTGTCTCCTAATGAGTTGTTCTAAGAATAGGCTTTAATTTATTCACAAGAAATTCTTCTGCAAAATTAATCTTTTGAGGATATTATTAAATGTTTTTAAATTAGTTGAGACTTACAGATGAAAAAAAGCAAAACCTGTTTCGTCCTCATGCCATTCCACCCAATTTCAATGCCTGCCATTGGAATAAGCACACTTAAAGCAGCATTAAATCAAAAGGATTATCAGTGCGACGTTTATTATGCTGCTTTTGATATGTTTCGATTTTTTCGGCAATCTGAAGATCTAAAAATTGAATTGGCGACGTATAATCATATTGCACGACATCGTGACTTAGGAGATTTATTCTTTTCTCCCACTTTGACGACAAATAAATCTTCTGAATTCATAGAACAGGTTCTCCGAAAAAATTTGTTGAACAGCAGCAAACGTACAAAACTGCCTGCTCTCGATCTCATTGTCAAACGGATACACCATGACAGCAAGCTGGTTGAACAATTTGTTGACTACTGCTACAATTCCAGGAAATGGCAACAATACGATATCGTTGGCTTCTCCTCGACATTTACCCAAAATGTTGGCTCCCTTGCTCTCGCAGAGAAAATAAAAGCAAATCACCCTTATATTAAAATTTTGTTCGGAGGCGCTAATTGCGCAGATGTCATGGGAATCCAATTGCTGAAATCCTTCGAACAAGTCGATTATGTGCTACAAGGCGAAGCTGATATTTCCATAGCAGAGTTTATAGACCAATTTGAACAAAACAAACACCCGGATGACATTTCCGGTTTAATTTATAGAAAAGGGAAAGAAATTTTTGTACATCCTTATGCAAATTTATTAAATAATATCGATAATTTGCCAGTCCCGGACTACAGCGACTATTTTGAACAAATTCCTGATCCATTGAAGAAATTGATTGAAGTATCGTTGCCAATAGAATTATCCCGTGGTTGCTGGTGGGGTGAAAAAAAACAGTGCATTTTTTGCGGATTGAACGGCACTGAAAAAAAGTATCGATCGAAATCAGCATCAAGAATCCTTGATGAGATATCCGTTCAAAAAGCACTTTATCAAGTTTCCCGCTTTACAGCCGTGGATAATATACTTAATAAAAAATATATTACCGAACTCTTGCCGAAACTGGAGAAGTATAATGTTCGCTTTTTTTTTGAAACGAAATCCAATTTATCAGAAGACAACATTATACAGTTCCGCAAATCCGGCATAGTTCATATTCAGCCAGGAATTGAAAATTTATCTTCCGAAATTTTGAAATTGATGAATAAAGGTGTTAAAGGTTTTCAGAATATACAACTTCTGAAATGGTGCACAACACACAATATTCAGCCGGATTGGCTATATCTGTATAATTTCCCGAATGAACCGATTGAGCCATATTTACGTGAAATTAAAATTTTTCGTCATCTCAGTCATCTCCCACCACCAATGTCACCGAATCCTGTGGTTATAAATCGTTACAGCTATCTATTTGAAAATCATCGCGCTCTTGGTTATACTAACGTCACGCCACTAAAGAACTCTGCTGCTTATTACCAGAATCTTTCTGAAAATGAACGTATGAATATTTCATACCAGTTTGCCGGTAAACCTCCGCAAGGGAATCATCCCTTTTACGAGAGGCTACTCTGGAAAGAAATTTCATTATGGAAACGTAACCATACAAACGGAAGCCGATTATATAAATTTGTCGGCGAAACCATGACTCTCATATTCGACTCCAGAAATGACAACCATGACTGGTATTTAATGTCCGATTTAGCCCATTACCTTTATCAATTCATAAAACATGCAAAAACGTTGGAAGCATTATACAAAATGCTGGACCCAATCTTCTCTCCTGATATGAGAAACACGAAAATCATCAGTGATACACTGCTTAAACAGAGAATTAACCGAATTAAAACAATCGAAATTTTATCTTTACGGTACCAAAACGAATTGAGAACATTCCTTTCAAAACTGCTCGAAAGCGGTCTCGCGATTTACATAGACAATCGATATCTTGCCCTTGCTGTTGATTGTTACTCTGCCAATGAAATCGAAAAATGTGGTTTTAAAGTTTAATCTTGATAAATACACTAAATTAACGAAATAGAGTCTTTCAATCCTATCGTCATGGACATGGTTTGTAGACTAATCCGGCAGGGTTGGACGTTAAACATGGGACATGAGGCGATGTTGGGAGTGCAGTTACCTTTGTGGACTGCAACTGGTGGAGAGGAGATCGGGAGACGAGATAATTGGGATTATTCTGAATCCAGTGTCTCGCGAGCTAAATTTTTAGTACGATATTCCGATGGGGTTTGATTTGTGAGAGAATGTTTTCGACAAAAAATATACTCCATGCGATGATTTCCATGTAACAGATGTACCGTAGCCAGTCTAATTTAATTTTTTCAGGTGAAGAAAACAAATCTTCAAGCCTTTTGGAATGCTTTCGCAATAAGCAAGCTATTGCTAAGAGGCAACTGATAATAAGAGTGATAATCACCCAATTGAAGATGATTAACCGTACCGGAAATCCACTGAATTGAAAGTCCTCCAATTCCGTCATCAGGATTTCATTTGATGTAATGAGCGCCGTCAACAGGAATCCCTGTCCGGTTGCAATAAGAATGATGATATCGACAATGGTGATTATCATATTCTGATTTTATTGTATGCTTACAGACGCAAAAAATTATCCGTTCATAACATTAACAAATTCTTTTATCTTCTGTTGATCAATGTTTGAAACACTTATTTCAATGTCGGCGACTTTGCGGATGATCACTCTTTCGAGAGGATTCATTTTTTCAAAATTAAATTCACCACCGAATATTTCCGTTGCAATTGCGTGATTCCTTAATTCAGCCGGAAAAGCCCCGCTGAATTGTGCTTCTGCTTTGTCACCTTGTTCCATACAACATAAAAAGAGACCAAGCCTTTTTTGCATCAATGCATTCAAATTATCCTCACAGAATTTCTTAATCTTTGATTGCACTCTTCCGGCGTGAATCGATCCGCCGATGACCACAGTCTCGTAGTCAGCCAAACTCACTTTTTTGATCTTTTTGATATTAATCATATCACACGAATTTTGAAATCCTTCTTTCAGTTGATTTGCACAATTTTCAGTACATCCATGCCGTGTGGCATAAATAATAGCCGTTTTCATAAACGCATTCCTGACTGGTTATATATACCCATTTGATTTTTATTGTTAGCATAAACGCTCATTACTGAAATAAGTTTCCTCTGTTTCTGTAAAGCAATTATTAAAATTTTTAGCTGACGCGAAAGAAATCAAATTGTTACTCTAAATCCTGTTAAAAAAAAACTGGATCGGAAATCCGACTTAACGAGCAGGTTGATAAAAATGGTACCCAGCGCCTCGAAATAGGTTTTAAATCCCAACGGCACCAGGTTTTAAAATTAATGAAAATTAAATTTCAACAATTCATGTTCTCCTCTCAAAAATTCAATACAGTTTATCAACGATCGTGCAACATGGTAGTTGGCTTTCCAGGCGTGCGCTTTCAAACCATTTCGATTGCCAGGTCGCGTGTC
>WJJN01000230.1 GCA_014729735.1 Candidatus Zhuqueibacterota bacterium | reverse complement strand
GTTCAGGCACTTTTCACCGAAAAATTTCATGGAGAATGTTCCCAGCCCGCGTCCCGGTTCATTTTTCGTACTAAAATGTCTCTGAAAAATTCGATGAGTTACATCATCGGGAATGGCGGATTTATTCCATACACAAAATGAAATGTATTTGTCCTTTTTTTCCAGATAGAGTTTTACTTCTCCACCGTCGGCTGTTGCCTCAAACGCGTTCGTCAACATATTTGTCAGGATTCTTAACAGAATCGACGGGTCTGTGGTAATCATCAGTTCGGGTTCAATATCTGCAATAGTTAACTTTTTATTGGTTGCAACCGGATGGCGCTCAAAAAATGATTTGATTTCATTAAAGATATTTGCAGGACTGAAAGTATGCAAATTAGGCGAATATTCAGAAAAGTCGCTTTGCGAAAGCGCCTTTTGGATCGCAATCTCCTCTGAAAAGCGAAGTGCCATTTTGTGGAGACGATTTATTAAATTTTCACGGTTATCACCTTTTTCCAGCTCTATCATTTCGCATACGCCGATGAGTCCCATTACAAGATTGCTCAAATCATGAAAAAATATTCTCTGCAACGCCGCCCATTGATGCTGTTGAGTGATGTCCTGCAAGAAAAGCAAAATATATTTTCGTTTGGAAATAAGCAACGGAACCGAACGGACGCTGAAATGGAGGTCTTTTTTCGATTCTCCCTTTCCAATAGTCAAGGCACAGGTACGTTCTTGCGGCGTTTGTCCATTTAGAGCGGTCACGATGGCGATCGCAGCACCGCAGGTCGAACAGAATTTGCTCGTTCCACATCCGCCTGGCATTTCTTCAGCGTAGATACAATCAATTGCTTCGCCCGGACGCAAGCCCAGCAGAGATTTCGCATCATCACACCCCAGCATTTTCAGCAGCGCGTCGTTTACGGAAACGATTTGGCGATGTTCATTCAATACTGCTAATAAACCGCCTGTGGTCTGCATAACTCCGTCGATGATGGGATTTTGACTGATAATTTCAATATCGTGCTTAAGTTCATCGTTAGTTGCTCGCTCCGAAGGCGCGAAAAATGTGGGAATACGTTCCTTGTAAATATCGAATGCCATAAATTATCTTTTTTTTAATTCATGGATGCTTGATTGGAAGGTTAAAACTTTTCTAATGTAAGATAAATCGATCAAAATGTCAACAAAAAGTTGATACAGATCACATTTATTGAGGGAATTGAGTAGTAGAAAGTAGAGCGGCTCCCATGCAAGTCGTATATTCCCGCATGAGAGCCATCTCATTTCATCAATAGTATTGTTAGCTTTTCTCTGAATTAAATTTATAGAACAAATAGTGCGAATTACATCAGAATCCTTTCATAAATGTTCCTAACCATAAGATGATGAATGCAATTAATAAAATAATGCATGCGTAAGGTGTTGCAATAGGTAAGACAATTATCCATTTTCCGATGATGGCAACAACTGCAAGAATAGTTGAAATCCACCATGTCATTTGTTTCGGGGCACTTAATTTCATTTTGAACCTCCCTTTCAAAAATTAATAAGCAATTAAACTCCCCAAAAATAATATAGTAGAGAAAAGCTAAAAATGATGATTTCTATGTTGTGGTGTCAGTGCAAGGAGTGGTAGTCGTCTGTCAATTGAGTTTATGTTATAATTTCAACAATTTTTAGGAAAAAGTCAAGTAAAATATTAATTAAATTTAATTTTTAAATAAGTTGCAGCAGGATGTTGACTGGTTCCTTTCATTTATTGCTGACAAAACTTTCAATGAAAATTTACGTAGACATCGAAGTTGATTAAATCTAAAAATCATAAATGGAGAGGAATTATTAATGCGTATCCAATTATTGTCAGTTTTATTACTGCTTGCAATATTGACAACAAGCAGTTTGGTTTTTGCCGAAGACAATGATATTGTCATTGGCAAGAGAACTACATTGTTCTCTAAGGTCATGAATGAAGATCGGGAAATTTGGATCTATACTCCGGCTCGGTATGAACAGACAGAAACGCGCTATCCTGTCATTTATCTTTTAGACGGCGATACTCACTTTCACCATGCAACCGGAATTGTTCAGTTTCTGGCAACCCGGGGTATGAGCCCGAATCATATTGTTATCGCGCTTCCAAATACTGATCGTACCAGGGATTTATCTCCTTCACACATTGAAGAACGACCTTCGAGCGGCGGAGCGGACACTTTTCTGTCTTTTTTTGAAAATGAGCTGTTTCCCTTTGTGGAATCAAAATACCGGACGCAGCCTTACCGGATATTGATCGGTCATTCGCTGGGTGGCTTGTTTTCAATTCATACGTTATTAACGCAGCCGGCAATGTTCGATGCACACATTGCCATAAGTCCGTGGTTGGTATATGATGATGGCGAGCTGCTGGAACGTTCTCCGGCATTGATACAGCAGTATCAAACCCTGGACAAGTACCTTTATTTCACTGTGGGTAACGAGCCGCAACTGATTCCCTTGCTGGATCAATTGAAGGATTTGCTCACTGAAAAAGCACCAACTGATTTAACTTGGAATTATGTCTATATGGAAAATGAAAATCACGGCACAGTGGTTCATCGAACTATTTTCAACGGACTGGAAAAGCTATACAAAGACTGGCGTTTACCGGGTGACATTGTGGAAGTAGAGGCACTGGAGAAGCATTATCAAAAACTGTCGCAGCGATTTGATTATGAGATACAAATTCCTGAAAACGTTGTAAATGCACTGGGTTACAGGCAACTTGCCAATCAGAATTTTGAAAAGGCGTTTGAGTTGTTTGAATATAACGTGAAACTATACCCGAATTCAGCGAATGTTTATGATAGCCTGGGAGAGGCGTTTGAACGCAATGACCAGTTTGAACAAGCTCTAAAGAATTACAAAAGAGCAGTGGATCGGGGAACGGAAATATCCGATCCCAATTTACCAATCTACAGGCAAAATTTAGAGAGAATGCAAGCAAGACTCAATCGATAGCTATCTACGGATTGACTGCAATCACAGATTTCCGAAATCTCGGGATTTCGGAAATCTGGTTTTAAAATGCCTCCAGAACCATTGCGTAAAAGCCAAAATTTCCGTCATTACCAAAACCAAAATCGAGTCTGGCATTGATTTTTTCCTGCGTATCGAACATGAAGCGTAATCCGGCACCGATCGTCAGCTTCAGTGCTCCGGATTGAAATTTGTCAATTTCAGAAGCTACATCACCGAAACCGGCAAAAGCCACGCCGCCTAATCGCCAAAACAGTGGGAAGCGATATTCGCTCTGAAATGTAATCATGTTTTTATCGCGATACCTGCCGTAATAATATCCCCGCATCCAATAAGCACCGCCGAGCAAGCCAAGCATTTGAAACGGCGGATTTCCATGGATAAAAATATTGTAGGATTGAAATGCCATAACATGCGAATCTTTGAGCGGGTAATATTTCCGCAAATCAAAGGTAAAGTGGCTAAATTTATAATCGCTGCCAAGCATTTGATCAAAAAGCACCGCATAAATCTGGTAATAGCGACCAGTGGTGGGATAGTAGACATGATCCCTGGTATCATAGCTGATAAGCATGCCGAGCCCGGAGGCAAGTCCACCTTCGCTGCCTGTTATCAAGCCTTTTCCTAAAACACCATCCTCATCCGTTTTGATGATATCGATATATTCCAGTTGATAGCGCATCCCGATATACAGCCCGGGCAAAATTCGTTTTTGTAGATTTGTGAATGTACGCAAATAATGCGGTGTATAATTTTCTTCGGCATTGTCCGGTGAGTTATTTCCAATTCCCCAGAATTTATCCGGGAATTTATAGAATGTATAAAATCCATTGAACAGTATCGATTCATTGTTAAAATAAATTTCCGGGATGAAACTGAGAATCGTTTGCTTCAATTGCGTGTAGGTAAGTGCGATTTTAACATTGGACGGGCGGTCGTGCAAACTGCTGCCCGGTGATCGAAATGAATAAATGCTACCAACACCAAATGCGATTTTTGTTTCGGGCGTGTAATATGCATAAGGGAGCGCGACCAGGCTATTCCTTTTTAAAGAATCAGATATCGCTTCCTGTTTTGAAAAAGCGTTCGTGGAAAGAAGAATAAGAATTATAATTAAAAAAGATGTGCATTTTCGTGACATTAAAGATCAATCCAATTATATTTTTTGAGCCAATAGATTTGGGAATTTACCAAATTTAGTTTAAAGAAACAATTACTTTTTTGTTATGATTATATAACGACCAAAAAAGAATATATATTACCATTACAAATCGGTATTACCAAAACAAAATTAACGGATTTTTATATTGAGTACTTATCCGAATGGCTCCGGGCTCAAGAGACTGAATACCAATCAATTATGTCCAACCTTGATTGATTCTATCCTGCTGGCATAGATGTTGCAAAAACAGAGGGAGATTATATCAAATAGAAAATTCGATCAAAAATATCATCCTTTGGATTAATCACACTTACGTACTGCATCAAGGAGGATTATATGATTAAGTCTGTGATGAAAATCGTTGTTTTCATAATGGGAATTCAATCGCTGCTGGGAAATCTGGAGCGACAGGGCATTATATCCGGATCGATAAAGATTAATTACCCGGTATTACAGGATAAAATTATTTCTCTCGTAAAATCGGATGAATTTCAGGGACTGGTGGAAAAAGCACAATCATCCGAAATTACAAATTACGTCACTCCCGAAGCTGCGCACGGAGCAGAACCGCCGGCAAATAATTATTACTATGAACAGCAGGATGAGCATCGATACCAACGCCATACCGAGCCGGATGTTAACTATCGCATCGAGCGTTATGAACAGCGGAATTCACAGTATAATAATAATGAAAGATCCAATAGATATATAAGCAGAAATAATGAAAGTCGATTGAAAAACATCCGATGTGTCAGGCATATTGTACGGGCTGGAGATACATTAAGCGACCTGGCAGAAGTATATGGCGTTTCATGGAGAGTGATAAAGAAAGCGAATTATATTTATAATGAGAGACATTTGCAGATCGGGCAGGATTTAATTATACCGATCCGAACGAATCGTTTAGGGTAATGTGATCTTTTTTTGTGATCCATCTTTCCTCCTTACTTTGATTTATTTGAGTGAAGTAGTTTCAATCCGTGAACAGTCGCCCTTTTAATCCGGGGCGACTGTTCATTATAATGTTATGCTTCCATATTATAATTTATTCATTAAAATTAAGAAATCCCCTTGATTATTATTTTTTTAAATGTATATATTTGGTATATACATTTTTCTGGTCTGGAGATTAAATTATGCATACCAAAATACAAGAATGGGGAAATAGTCAAGGACTGCGGTTTCCAAAATACATTCTTAAAGAAGCTCATATTGAGATCGGTGATGAATTGAATATTTTTGTCAGCAATGGTAAAATTATTATTGAACCTCTCAATAATATTAGAAATAAGTACACTATCAAAGAGCTTGTTTCACAAATGCCCCCGGATTATCCCTCTAAAGAATTGGATTGGGGCAAACCAGTTGGAAAGGAAGAGTGGTAAATGGGATCGTATATACCTCAGAAAGGTGATTTTATAATCTTAACATTCGATCCTCAAGCCGGGCACGAACAAAGAGGAAGAATACCAGCAATTATTTATTTAATAAACATACCAGCCATGCAATTGTTTGCCCGATAACAATTACATTCTGCAATATACCTTTTCATGTTAAAATTCCCGAGCATTCTTCATTATCAGGCTATATAAATGTTCGCTAGCTATTAATCGGAAAGCAGCACATTACTATCTTGATAGATGCTTATTAAACCAATCAAGAATTCTGTTATATCGATCCACCCGGTGAATCGGCTGCCCGCTTCGTGACAAATCGTGTCCCTCATCCGGATAACGCACAAATTCCACTTCCACGTCATTTCGTTTCAAAATTGCGAATAATTCCTCTGCCTGAGAAATCGGCACCCTGAAATCATTTTCCGCGTGAATAATGAGCACAGGCGTTTGGATATTGTGCGCATACGTTATCGGTGAATGTTTATAATAGCGCTCCCAATTTTCCCAGGGCAGACCGAATTCATACTCGGAAAAACTCTGGATGTCTGTTGTTCCGTAAAAGCTCACTAAATTCGAAAGACTTCGCTGCGTAACCGCCGCAGCAAAACGATTGGTTTTGCTGATGATCCAATTCGTCATGAATCCGCCGTAACTTCCGCCGGTAATCCCCATTTTTGTGGTATCGATATATCCCTTGCCGATAACATAATCCACTCCAGCCATCAAATCCTGATAATCTAATGTACCCCATTCTCCGCGACCGGCGAGCGTGAAATCCTGTCCATAACTTGCGCTTAATCTGGGATTACAATAGAAAACCACATAGCCCTCTGCTGCCAGCAGATGAAATTCCTGAAACCAGGTATTTCCGAAATACCAGCGCGGACCTCCGTGAATTTCTAAAATCAACGGATAGTTCCTGTCTTCATCAAACTCGGGGGGCTTCAAAATCCAGCCGTGAATTTTTTGACCATCCGTACTTTCAAAATAAAAATCCTCGGGCTTCGTGAGTTTCAAATCATCAAGTAGGGTCTGATTAATGTGCGTCAAACGTTGCTCCCGGTTTCCCTTTTCATTGCATATAAATAAATCCGAAGGATTTGTGTTTTCCGAGGTAATGAACGCGATTCTTTTGTTGTTGAACATCGAATAGGACTCGATTTGCCGGGTACCATTAATTATTTTGTGAATAGCTGCATTTTTTGTCAATAGTGCAAAGAGGTGAATATTACCGTGTTCCGCTGCTAAAAAGTAAATACGCTTTCCATCCGAAGACCAGTGATGGCTGAAAGGGCTTTTATCGAATGAGGCAGTTAAAATGCTGCTGCTTTTCGTTCGTAAATTCAGCAGCCGAAGCTCGTTGTGAACCGCGTAATCATTGGCTCGTGGTCGTGCGAGATAGCAAATCATTTTGCTGTCAGGAGACCAGACCGGATTTCTATCAGGTCCTGGATTGTCGGTTAATTTTCGGAGTTTTCCTCCGTCAGAGGGAATGAGAAATAAATCGGTATTATCGTCCATCGTGAAATTTCCATTTCGATTGGACGAAAATGCAATGAACTTTCCATTCGGCGACCAGACCGGTTGGGAATCGTGATATTTACCAAACGTGAGCTGTCTGGCTTTCTCTCCATTGATATCAATTTCGAAAATGTGAGTATATCGGTCATCGAAATAGGAAGTCCCATAACGGTATTTCAGGTTTCGGATCACCTTGACATCCCTGGCGTATTCTTTACCGTTTTTAACAATAATATTGGAATTGACGGTTTTTATGGAATCCGCGGGTTCGGCGACGCGAGAAAGGAAAGTAATTTTGCTGCCATCAGGTGACCAGGCAGGCGCACTGGCGCCGGTTTCGATATTCGTCAGTGACCATGCTTCTCCCCCGTCCACGGGAATGATCCATATCTGGCTTTTCCCGCTGCGGTTCGAGGCAAATGCAAGATATTTGCTATCAGGTGACCAGGCAGGGGAGGTATCCCGGAAAAGGCTGGTGGTTAATTGCCTCCGATCTTTTCCATCTGTGGAGATCATCCAGATATTGGAAATATATTTATTATTTTTACGGTCAACCCGTTGCACGGTGTATGCAATGGTTCTGCCATCCGGAGAAATCGTGCATTCTGTTATCTCTTTTATTTGATAAAAATCCTGACTCGTGATTGATCTTTTTTGAGATTGAAGTGGTTTACTAAAAAGAAGGGCAATCAGAACAATGCAACTCAAACACTTTTTCATAAATGTAACTCCGCAATAAGACCGAAGATGGTTTATTTTGGTAATAATAAAAAAAATAAATGCTTTAAGCAAGTGATAATTAAAAAAAATAAGTTGAATAATTTTTATCTTGATTTTCTATTTGTAAAAGCGTATATTACATAAATTTTGCAGTATGTTTGGAGGGATAAATGTCTCATGTAATTACAATAGCCAATCAAAAGGGCGGCGTTGGAAAAACAACTACTGCTGTTAATTTGTCTGCTTGCCTTGCTGTGGCTGAAAAATCTGTACTTCTTATTGATATCGATCCGCAAGCGAACTCTACCAGTGGATTGGGCTTTGATCCTAAAAAAATAACCAAAAGTATCTACCATGCTTTAATTAAAAGCGAAGAAGTAAATGATATAATTATCGGAACCGAGCTCGATTTTCTCGATTTGCTGCCATCTAATATGGATCTGGTCGGCGCTGAAGTCGAGTTGGTAAACGCAATTTCAAGGGAGCGGGTTCTGGAATCGGTAATTCCCAATATTAATAAGGATTATGAATACATCTTCATTGATTGTCCTCCTTCGTTGGGATTGTTAACGTTGAATGCAATGACAGCATCCGATTCCGTACTAATTCCGATACAGTGTGAGTATTATGCGCTGGAAGGATTGAGCCAGTTGTTGAACACGATCCGGTTGGTTCAGAAACATTTGAATACAAAACTGGAAATAGAGGGTGTATTACTGACGATGTTCGACGGTCGACTGAATTTATCGCGGCAGGTTGCAGAAGATGTGAAGAAGTTTTTTGACAATAAAGTTTATAAGACGGTGATTAATCGAAATGTGCGTATAAGTGAGGCTCCCAGCTTTGGTAAACCGATAATTTTATATGATGCAGTTTCGACGGGCGCCGAAAATTACATGAATCTAGCAGAGGAAATAATCAAGAATGGCCGTTAATCGGTTAGGAAAAGGATTAAGGGCATTAATACCAGAGGATGCGCCGGAAGAAGAAAAGCAACGCCTGGAAACAATGAGAGAGTTGGAGGTTGCCCGGATAAATCCGAATCCGTTTCAGCCCAGACAGGAATTTGACGAAGACGCTCTGGACGAGCTGAAACAATCGATTGCAGAAAAGGGAGTTATCCAACCGATTACAGTGCGAAGGTTTGGAAACGGATACCAGTTGATTGCCGGAGAACGGCGATTGCGGGCTGTGTCATCACTCGGATTGGAATATATTCCCGGCTATGTCCTGGATGTTGAATCGGATGAGGATATGCTTGAACTATCGCTCATCGAAAATATCCAGCGTGAAGATCTAAATCCGATTGACATTGCAATGGGTTATAAACGACTGCTAACGGAATGTAGTTTGACCCAGGAACAGGTTGCACAGAAAGTCGGCAAGGATAGAACGACAGTAACAAATTTTTTACGGTTATTGAAGCTTCCCAATGAAATACAGAGCAGCCTGGTTCGCAAAGAGATCAACATGGGACATGCTCGTGCGATTATTACCGTGGATGAAAAAGATTTACAGCTCGAAATCTGGAAAAAGCTGTTAAAAAATAATCTGTCTGTTCGAAAAGTTGAAAACCTTGTGCGGCAGGTTAAAAATAAGACTACTGAAAAAAAACCGTCGGAAAAGAAAGAAAAACCATTTTATCTGCTTGAAGCTGAAAACAGATTGCAGGAGGTGCTGGGAACAAAGGTGAGTATCAACCAATCCGGCAAAAAGGGAGGAAAAATAGAAATCGAATTTTATTCTGAAGAAGAATTGGATCGCATTATTGAAATAATGTATGAAGATTAGGAGGTGTTTTCCAGGAATGAAGAAAAAGCGAAGAAGAAAAAATTTGTCAGTTTTGCTGATTCCGGATGATTATGCGGATCCAATAAGTTTTAAGATCAGCTATAAAGGTCTGAAGATATTAATTGTTGTTGCTTGTATTATAATTATCCATCTTTTATCGGGTATCGTTTTCTATTACAAATTTGCGGTGGTAAGCACCAAAAACAAGCAATTAAACTCGGAGAATGTACAATTAAAGGATGATAACAAAAAGATTTACTCGATGTATGAAATAGTCAACGATTTTTTACAGTATCAGGAAAGGGTGCGAGATGCATTAGGCATCAAACAATTTGAAGTGAGTGACCGGCGAAATTCTGACATATTGAACAAAATTTCACCATCCATCGAAATAATGCCAAATCAACCGACATTCCTGGAGGAAGAAAACGACGTCGAGGGAAAACTTGATTTTTTAACTCAGACAAAGAGCAGCTATCACGGCTTTGCGGAAAATGTTCCGACCTATTTGCCTGTGGAAGGATTTCTGACGACTGATTTCCATGAATCCGACTGGTTTTTTCCCTACCGGCATCATGGTATAGATATTGCCGCTAAAAAAGGGACCCCTGTGCGCGCTGCTGCGGACGGTATCGTTCTTTTTGCAAATTGGACAAATGAACTGGGTAACTTAATTATTATTTATCATTCGAATGAATTTTTAACATATTATGGGCATAACCAGGTACTCCTTAAAAAAGAGCGAAGTACTGTGAAAAAGGGCGAAATTATCGCCCTGCTGGGCAGTTCGGGAAAAAGTACTGCCCCCCATCTCCATTTTGAAATTAGAAAAAATGGAATCCCTGTCGATCCGAAAGAATATTTAATTTCATTTCAAAGTAGATAAACAACGTCAAAAAATCAAGGAGTGAGAATGTTGGGAAAAAAGGATGAGCAAGACATTGGAAAATCTGGTAATTTGAACACAATCGTCGGAAAAGGGTCTTCTTTTGAAGGTACCCTGAAAGTAGAACAGAGCCTGCGGGTGGATGGTCGAGTAAAAGGTCATATTTCTACCACGGATTCATTGGTTATAGGCAAAGAAGGTGAAATCGAAGGCGAAATTAATACCAGAAATGCGGTGATTGGTGGACGTGTTCGTGCCAAGATTAATGCATCGGGTAAGGTTGTGTTAGAATCGAAAGCAATTTTTATCGGTGAAATGAAAACAGCACGCCTGGTTATAGATGATGGTGCTGTATTTGAAGGCAGATGTTCTATGCAAAAAGATAATAAAGTTTCGTATGAAGCGAAAAATAATGTGCCGAATAAGCTCAATAAAAGAGATGATCAAAATCGTTCAGGCAATGTCGGACAAAAATCTGAAAAAGCAGCGTAATAACATGTATTTATTAAGGGATTTCCAACTTATTTAAGAAATAAGATGGAAATCCCTTTTATGTAATGTTCAGCTAAAAAGGTCTTTCCAATCAATAAACTTCCCCCATTATACCAATCGGGTTGAACCAAAATGAGGTTCTCCGGATCCAGAAATTATATAGCATTCATTTGTGGAATGTCTCGACAATGTTGGTGGTTGTAGTCCAGCGATTCCACAAAGATAGCTATCTCCTGACAAGTTCCTTCAATTGAATATATTTAATTGACAGGGGCTAAAATTTTGTTTGAAATTTTATAAATAAAATTTAAGTTTTTAATTTATAATGTAGATATATTAATTAAGGTGTCGTTTGTCTTTATATTACAAAAAATTAAAAAAACTTTTATTGACTAAATCATGAAAATGTTTTATTATTCTTTTGTTTTGCTAATCTGTCATTAAATTAAAAACTTAGTAGAAAATCATGAAGAACATCAAAAAAGACAGCGCCAGATTATTGGGGATGATGCTAATCACACTCGTTTTTTCATCTTCGGCTTTCACGGCTGTTGTGAAAAATATTCCGAACAAAGATTACAGGGAGTATATCGATTTCGATACCCGGTTGCAGTTTTACATCGACATGAAAACAAAGCGTTTTTTGAAGAAAATGTCAAAAAAAGAGCTCTTTCTCCTTCAGATGGTAGAGAATATTGTCGATGAAATGAAATTAAGAGGAAAAGAGCGTCTTCTAAAGGATGATATCGGATTCAACGAATTATATGTTGAAAGCAACAAGCTTATCGAAGAATATTCCGGTGAGATTGAAAATATCATTTACATTATTCATGAAGTGGAAAAGCTGGAAGCGCTTGTAAAAAGGGGTGATGATTTAAAATTACTGACAGAAGTCGATGAGCTTCGTGATAATTTGGCAACGATTTTAGAAGATCGGAAGGTCATCAAAACAAGAATGACCCGGAAAAAAAAGAGCGAAATGATTCATGAATACTCTAATGAGGTAGAGTCCCTGTTGGAGATTTATGATGAAATAGATAAATTCGAAAAATGGGCTCAAGTTGCTGGAGATCATGGAGTTTTAAAAAAAATTAAGAGACAGAAACAGAAAATACTAAATGTTCTCGAAATGAACCGGATGGTGAATCCGCTGCAAGATTCCGCGGTCGAAGAATACATGTCGGAGACCACGAATATGGTGAATATTCTCAGAGAGCTCGACCGTCTGGAGGTGAAGGCAGTTTATGACTCCATAATTCAAAGTGAGGATATCGAAACTGTTCGTCAGAATATTATCACAAGTGTAGACAACAGGATTTTGGATTTATTTGGCTATAGCGAAAATACCAACACAAGAGAACGGCTTAAAATTACGGATTATTTCCGGGAATGGAAGGCAAAGCGAATCGCTGAATATCAATTAAAATTTACGGAATACAGGCTGCTGCGTACGCAATTGATCAAATCAGCGTCATCGGCAGAAATGGATCGCATGTTGGAGCGCGAGTTGAACGACGCGCTATTAAACTTTACGGATAACAAAAATGATCTCGCAGTAATGCAGTTTGAAGAAATTTTGAAAACCTATAAACCTCATTATTCCACTTTGGATGGCGTTTATTTTTATAAAAGCGAAGCCAATTTCGATAATGGTTACTTTGATGCTGCTTATGAAGGATACAAAAAAATTCTTGATCGGTATCCTAATTCGATCTACAAATCCAGGACAATGTTTAAAATGCTGATAATTTGTTACTCCTACGAATGGTATGACAAATTTATGCAATTACTGGCTGAATATAAAAATCTTAATGATATTGATCCGACAAATTTAAACGAAATCAGTTATCTAGCAGGTTATATCCTCTTTCAAGATAAAAAATATGACAAATCCATTACTATATTACAAGAAGTTGACAAGGACTCCAAACAATACATGGCGGCTCAATATTTGCTCGGAATAGTATACGCCAATTTGGATGATTACGCCCAGGCAAGGCTTATTTTCGAGCGCCTTGTTGAATCGGAGAATCTTCCGTGGACCGATATCAATTCAGCGATTATTAAAAATGAATCAGCACTGAAATTGGGTTATCTCTATTATCAGAACGGTGAATATAACAAGGCGGTTCACTATTTTGATATGGTGTCAAAAGGATATCACAAATATGATTTTAGCCTGGTGGGTCAGGCATGGGCGAATCTAAAAAAAGGTGAATATGAAGAATCGATTCAGAAATCAAGCGCGCTGACGAATAACTATTTGTTATCGAGCTACACATACGAAGCAATGGTGTTAAGTGCCCATTGCAATAAAATTATGAATAAAAAGGAAGATGCGCTGCAGGACTTGCGGTATGTCTCCAATTCAAAAAAGGTATTGGAACATACCAAAGAATATAACGAGGAACGAAAACACATTTTAGATCAGATGGAGGAACTTGAGCGACTTGAAGAGCGCATTTTAGATCGGCAGGACCGAAAACTCTATCCACAGGTTGTTAAAATTCGTGATGCTATTAACGATGCGCTGATGTCATTCTATTACCGTGGCTCGATCAGCAGTCGTGTTGTTGAAGAATATAATGACGAACGAAATGTCCTGCTCCGTCAAATCAGAGAATTTGAAAACATCATGGAATTTGCGAAAGAACAACAAGATCAGGATACTTATAAAGAAGCTCTGGAACAACGTAATCGCTTACTATTTGTTCTCGAAAAGTATCCGATGGAAAACCTGGCAACGGAAGTAAATCATTTTGTAGATTATCCGCTGGCAGTAAAAGAGGGAGGGATGCTCTATCAACAGGACATCATGAAAAAAACGATTTCAGAGTTACTGGAGGAAAAACGTCGTGTAAAATCCGATCTTGAAATGATTTCCCAATTATTGACCGTTAGCAGTGCTGAAACGCAAATGGAAGTAATGATGGATCTGGAGATTCTCGAAGAAGATTTACAGGATTTGCATAATCAATTGAACCGTTTTCAGGTTTGGCTATCAAATAACAATTTGGAAGAATTAGATACAGAGACGGAATATTGGGCAGATTTTTCGGGATTCGGCATTAGCGATATCAATTATACGACCTACTACGAACAAATACGCAAAATAAGCAGCTTATCAAAAAACTTGAGTTATGTCGATGAGATCTTACGGAAAAAGAAAGATGAGCTGGAGAAACGAATCAGCGAGTATGATTCGCACGCATTGAAAATCGAACGGGAAATGGAAGCGGAGAAAATACGTCTCGATAAATTGGAAAAGGAAAAATATTTTCGTGATCTCTACTTCGAAACGAAAGTCAGGGAAACCGAGACAGATAATAATATCGAATATAATCTGGATTTGAATTTACAAGAACCGTAAGGGTTGACTATATGCAGCAGCTAAAAGTATTTTACATGGTATTGATTGGGACTTTGTTGTTTTGTATTATTAGCGCCTCTGTTCCGATTGCTCAGGAATTGCCGGCAAATTTTTCTGCAGCGAAAAGTGATTCTCTTTTAAAAAGCTATTCTATTGAAGAATTACTCGAATACCGCGAACACTACAGAAAACAGATTGATGAAATCGAACGGAATAAAAGACGATTAAGAAAGCAGGGTATTCGAGATGCAGAGAATTATTTAAAAACAAATTCGGACAGCAAAATTATCGATAAAATCGTGATGCGTTTGGCAGAGCTGTATTATCAGGAAGAAAACGATGAATACATCGAAGCAATGCAAAAATACGATAAGCGGCTGGAAGAGTTGGAAAAGCAAAACATCGACGACGCGGATCTAACCGAACCTGAGAAAAGTTATGATAAATCTCTTGAACTTTATCAGAAAATAATCGATGATTTTCCGAATAGCGAATTATACGATGATGCGATCTATAACAAAGCGTTCCTGTTGGAAGAATTGGGACAAGCTGAAAAAGCGGTCGATGTTTATCGCCGTCTAATCGATGAATTTCCTTCGGGCAGATATACACCGGAAGCATTGATGCGGATCGGTGAATATTATTTTAATCCCCCTGTAAATGATATTGATAATGCCATATCGTATTATAAAAAAATATTAGAGTACCGGGAAAGTCCGAAATACGATGAGGCATTGTATCGTTTGGGCTGGAGTTATTATCGATTGAATAAATACCCGGAAGCTGTTGCCTATTTTACTTTACTTGCGGATGATGTGCAACGGGCGAAAAAGCTTGATCCGGGGCATCAATATACTAATCCGGTATTGCGTGATGAGTCGATCGAATATATCGGGATTAGCTTTTTGGATTATGGTGGCGCTTCAGGCGCAGTGGATTATATCAAAAACATTGGCGGACGGGAATATGGTGTTGAAATACTCAACAAAATCGGTGATGTTTACAAGGATGAAAAAGAAGAGTATGCCGAGGCAATCGAAACGTATCAATTACTCCTGAGAATGTATCCGTTGGACCAATCTGCTCCGGAAATACAGGAAAAAATCGTTGATTGCTACCGCTTGATGCGGGACGACATGAAGGCTTATTTGGCGCGGAATGAATTGTATGACAGATATCGTCCCGGAAGTTCCTGGTGGCAAAAACACGAGAATGAAGCAGTGCGGGAAAAAACCGCCGCCATTACGGAGCGGGCGTTAAGAGATAATATAAATTTGTTGTTTAAGCGGGCAGAGGAGCTGAATGACAGAGATCTATATTTGCAGGCAGTAGACGACAGCCGAAAATATCTAAAATCATTTCCAACGGATTCCAGTGCGAAGCTTATCCATTGGAATATGGCTTTAACTCTGGATACCAAGTTAAAGGACTACGAGCAGGCATACACAGAGTATATGAAAATTTCCGATATTTACTGGAACACGAAGTATCAGAAATATGCAGCGGAAAATGCAATCGCACTGGCGAAAGATATGGTTGCATCCGACTCAACAAGAAAGGAAATGATTGCAGCAGCCGATGCGGACAGCCTTAAATCGCCTGAGACAAGAGTTCTTTCAACGATTTCCTATGAAAGCAAACCTTTAACATCGAACGAGCGGAAATTAGCCCGTGCTTATAATAATTATATTAAAATTTATCCGCATGAGCCAGCGACTGCTGTAATACTCTCGAATACCGGCGCATTGTATTATAATAACAATCAATTTCAGGAAGCGCTAAAATATTTCAACACGATTTTGAAGCATTTCGAGAACAGTAGTGAAGCGGATTATGCACAATATATGGCAATGGAGAGCTACTTTGGCAAACACGATTTCGCGAGTGCGGAAATAGTAGCCAGGCGCCTGAAGAACAAACCGGATCTGGATCCTGAATTGCTGGAAAGGGTGAAAGAACGGTTGGCAGCTTCGATTTATCTGGCGGCAGAAGTATTTGCCGACTCTGCTAATCACCTTGCGGCAGGAGACGAGTACATCCGCGTGGTGAAGGAAGTTCCGGATGCCGAATTTGCGGATTTAAGTCTGTTCAACGCTGCACTGGAGTATGACAAGGCAAATGAATACCGTCGGGCGATTGAAACTTATAACTATCTAATTGAAACACGACCGAATTCCAAGTATCTATTAGATGCTATGAATAACCTGGCAATTGATTATGGCGAATTAGGCGAAAATAAAAATGCAGCTATTACTTATGAAAGATTACATTTTACAGCCAGAGATTCCATTAATAAGTATGATGCGCTATATAATGCCAGCATTTTCTTTGTAAAAGCGGAGGAATGGGAAGATGCGATTCGCATCAATCGGAAATTTGTCGAAAAGTATCCTGATTCGGAAGATGCCGATGACATGTTTTTCGATGTTGCAACATATTATCTGAAGTTGAATGATCTTGAAAATGCTAATAAACTATACGGTGAATACGTTCATAAATTTCCGAACTCCCCGCGGGTTGTGGAAACCTATTACCATCGCGGCGAATATTTTCGGAAAAATAATCAAATTGATCGCGCCATTGCCGAGTATCGGAAATCTGTCGATAAAAATGAAGAGTTCAAAAACAATAATAAGCCCGGGAATGATTTCTTTGCCGCTGAGGCATTATTCAATATGACGATGATAAAGTACAATGAATATTGTAAAATAGAATTTCGGCTGCCGCAATATGCAATGGAACAGTCGAAAGAAAGGAAAAAGAATCTGTTGAAGGAAGTGATCGACGGATTCTCGAAAGTCGTTGGATATGGTAGTTTGAGGCTTTACGAAGCGACATATCGAATTGGTGACGCGTATGAAGATTTTGCCGAAACCTGGGCGCGACAGGAGATGCCAACGCTGGAAGAAACTCAAAAAATTGTGTTACTGAAAGAAAATAATCATACTGCGGCAGAATTGTATGCACGGGCAGAAAAATCGTATAAACAGGCAGTTAATGTATTACAAAAATTAGCCGATAAATATGAAGAAGAACTGGCAAAATCGGATACCACACGCTATGCAGATGAAAATAGTCGTCTCAAAGTAGCAGCAGAAGACAGCACACTTCGGGTTGCTCAAAAATGGATCGATGTCTGTAAGGAAAAAATATCGGAAGTTATTTATGATATTGCTGAGTTGAATCTTGTAACCGTGAATTCGTTTTTAGAAGCTGCAATACCCGAAGGATTGGATGATATTGCAGAAATGGAGTACAGAAGACAGGTGCTAGGCAAAGCAGTGGCACCACTTATAAAGCAGATTTCAGAAGCACATACACGAAATATTGAAGAAGCCAGTGATCTGGGCTTGGAAAATCAATGGGTGAAACTCTCCAGGCGCAAGATCATAACTACGAATAATATTCTGGCGAACGAATACCATGCCCTGGCAAGTAAATCGCTTAACTTGTATGAAAATAATTCGGCGGCTTTCCGAAATATCATCGAAGATGGGGAGATTAGTTCAAACGAGATCGATCCGATAGCTATCTCCGAACAGATGGTCAATTTAATCGATTTTGGTAATATATTTGCCGCCGTTGCGTTCGATATGAATGTGAGAACTATACAAAAAGCGAACGATCTGAATATTTCCGATCCCGTAGTTGCTGATACGGAAGAGAGAATGATGCGCTCACTATTTCAATATACAGAACATATTGATTCTCTATTTGTTGCTGCAAAATCGTATGTTAATTCATATGAAAAATTGTATGAGGAATCTGCCAAACCTGGTTATGAAGAAGCAATTTTTGCTTTTGAAGATAATCAATTTGCATTTAGTGACAGCAGAAATGAATTATTGCAAATCGGTTACGAGACCGCGGAAAATTTTGACATTCAAAATCGCTGGTCAGCGAATATTTTAATTGCTCTGGTTCGCACCAATCCGGTTGAGTACAGCGGATTACTTGATGTTGATATAAAGGATAAAGTTCTAACCAGTGATGCATCCTGGCGGGCAACGAATGAGTTTCGTCCAGAGTGGACGAAAAATAACTATAACGATCGCGATTGGGCAACGGCTGAAGTCGTTCAGGAAGAAGTTTCCGGCGGAATTTCATCTCCCGGGAAAATTTGGTACATGGTCACAGATACAACAAACTCTGGAAATGATAATGCAAATACGAAGACTTACGTGGCTGACGAAGAAGAGAAATTGACTTCGTTTGCTGATGCGGATACGACAACGGCGAACACGGCTGGGGCGATTAATGATAAGGAATCTGTTGGATCGAACTTGCTGAAAATTCCAAGTGAAAAAGTTTTTTTCAGAAAGGAATTTTTTATTGATGGATTACCTGTTTCTGCCGATATAAAATTGACAGTGGATGATTCCTATAACATTTACCTGAATGGTGAATATATCGCGTCTTCTGTCAGGGATTCATCCGTAATAGAAGCCGAATCGAGTCATTCGCTTTCAGATTTTCTGCGCACGAAAAGTAACATTCTGGCGCTGGAATGTACGGATTCCGACAGATCAGGAGGCGGCATGGAAGCAATTCTTTCCATACGGAGCATACCGGAATGGGACAATGTGCGACAGAAATACGAAATTGAATCCAGCGATGAAACCATACGAAAAAATCTGATACTGGATAAATATATCATAATAAATTGAGAAATTACAAATTGAAGAAAATTTTCCTAACAGGAAGGATGGGGGTTTCATGACAATATTTAAAAAAATTCTTCTTATCGGATGTGTTCTCTTTCTGGGAAGTATTGTGCTAATGAGTGCGAATCTGAGGGCACAGGACAGCACAAAAGTGAAGACGGATACGTCCGGCGCCATTAAAAAGCCAGCTAAAAAAGATGTTCAGGAAATTGAGTTAATGGAGATCACAATCGAGGCTGAGATCGAAAAACCGAGAGTTTCTATTTTACCAAAGCGTATAGAGCCGGAACTTGGCGAAATGGAATTCATCGACCGATCTTTTGAAAAAGAACTCAAAAAAGGACCTGATAAGCCTGTGCTATTGAAAGAGCGGGTAAAAACGGAAGTAAATGTGAACGAACTAAAAACAACGATTAAGAAACAAGATCAGGAAAAAGATAATTAATTAAATTTCACGGAGGTAACACAGATGGCAGATATTTTGAAAAATTTCAGCACCACATCGACGGGATGGTTTTTCATGTGGACATTATTATTTGTGGCGGTGTTTATGGTAGCGGTTGCGATAGAACGAGCTTACTACATTCTTGTCCGCTCGAATATTAATGCTCCCAGGTTCATGGCTGAGATTAGAAAACTGGTAAAGGGCGGTGATTATAAAAAGGCTATTGCCTTGTGTAATTCGGCACGTGATAAAGCACTACCGCAAGTTGTGCTTTCCGGCTTGAAAAGAGTTTCAGAAAATGAAACCATCGATTTTCGCTCTATTCAGAATTCTGTTGACGAAGGGACATTGGAGGTGATCCCGAAGCTTCAGGAAAGAACCAGTTTTCTGGCGATGATTGCGAACGTTGCGACCTTAATCGGTTTGATGGGAACAATCTATGGTTTGATCGCCGCTTTCCGGTCTGTGTCGGCACCGGGAATCGATGCGACCGAGAAATCGAGAATGCTGGCGGCGGGAATCGCTGTAGCGATGAATACAACTCTGACAGGTCTGATTATCGCAGTACCGGCAATATTGATTTATACGTTCCTTCATAACAAAACCGTTAAAATTATAGACGAGATCGACGAACATACTGTAAAATTGATCAACTTAATTACAGGGAATCAATAATCATGGCATACAGACCATCATATAGAAGAAGCACCGAATCGGAAGAAATCGAGGTCAATTTAACCCCGGTAATGAATTTGATGGTTGTGCTGATTCCATTGTTGTTAACGTCGGCGCAATTCATCAAAATCGGAATTATTGATTTGAATTTGCCGCCTGCTGTTGGCGGAGTTGATGCTGCAGAAGCTCCTAAAGAAACGGAAAAAAAGCTTGATCTTGCAATAACGATTACGGATGAAGGATTTTTTATTTCAAGCTCTCTTGCTATCTTAAAGGGAAGTAGTGAAAAGAGTCCTTCGATTCCGAAATCCATTAGCGGAGAATACAATTTTGAAGAGCTGTCAACAAAATTATTTGAAATCAAGAAAAAAGCGATCGGCAAATTTTCGGATGTCGATAAAATCGTTATTCAAGCGGAACCGGACATAAACTACCAGGTGTTGGTTAGCTCCATGGATGCAGCCAGGAATGTAAAAATAGACGACAAAATGTTTGAATTATTCCCGGATGTATCTTTGGCAGCAGGAGTTATTTAAATTGGGAAATTCTAATAAGAGTGGATTAATGGTATGGCTTATATTCCTTCGAGAATAAAAAAACACGATACAAATCCTGGTAAGGTGAAACTGAATTTGACATCCATGATGGATATGTTTACAATTATTCTCGTATTTTTACTCAAAACATATTCAACAGAAGGGATGCTGATACAGCCTTCCGAGGATATTACATTGCCGAAATCAACCGTAGAAAAAGCACCGGAAGTGGCGCTGGATTTGGTTGTTTCAAAAGAATGGATCATGGTAAATCACGAGCCGATCATTCAGGTGGAAGATGTGGCTCAACAAAAGGAATTTTTAATAAAACCCTTGCAAGAAAAACTTCATTTGTATGCTCGGGAAGCAAAGAGAATGGAGGAATTGTACGGTACAAAATTTTCCGGGAAGGTAACGATACAAGGTGATAAATCAATTCCATATAGATTATTGGTAAAAATAATGGCGACATGTGGGAAGACAGATTATCCGAATATGAGATTGGTGGTTTATCGAAAAGGGGAATAATGTATTGATAGATTCGAGATGAAGTAGAAAAGTATAGAGGTTCACGTGGATGATAAAAGATTCGACCTGGCGTTTCGAGGGCAGCACAAGTATCGGTATGATGATACAAAGAAATTTGATTTCGGGCTTGCTAAATTGCCTAAAGAATTTCGAAAGAAATGGATCGAAGCAGTTGATCGACGCTTTGCCCTCATTTTGTTTATGTCATTTATTTTTCATTTTATAACTGCATTGTATTTTGCTCTGAATCCCCCAAAAGGACATATAAGCACGAAAGATATAAAGCGAATTCAGGAGCAGTACGCAAGTCTTGTTTTAAAAGAGGAGGTTGTGGAAGTTGCGGATACGGACATCAATTCGGGCATACTCGGAACTGGTGCAAAGCAGGAAACCGAAAGAGTAGCGGAAAAAGAAGGCAGCGACAGTGAAGATGAAGGAAGTGGCAGTAAAACGAAAGCCGGCGAGCGCGGAAATGCAAACGAGTCGAGAAGAGGAAGCAGAGCCGCCAGCCTTGAAGCACGCAGAAAAACGCGGAATCAAATTTCAAGGGAAGTAAGTTCAAAAGGAATTTTAGGAATTTTGTCTTCGAGCGGAAGCACCGCCTCGGGCTCGGGAGTTGCGGATGTATTAGGGGATGTTGATGCCGGAGGAGGCAATCTTGACGAGGTGCTGAGTCAATTAGATGGAATTAAAGTTGCGAATGCCGGAAGTGGCTATGGAAATGGCAGTGGTAGTGGCAGCGGTGTTAGAGGCGGCTCCCGCGGAGTAAAAGGCTCTCGGACAACCTCGGGCGGTGGCAGCATCGATGCCTTGATTTCGGAACGGAGCACGGCTAAATCAACAAATGTAAGGCGTAAAGGCTCATTAGTTGTGGCTCAAGTCTCGGAGATTGAAGGTGCGAACGGAATAAAGTCCGAAAGCCGTAATGCTGATGATGTTTCAGCAGTGGTTAATAAGCATAATTCAGCTATTCAATATTGCTACCAGAGAGAGCTAAAGCGAAATCCGAATTTAAAAGGAAAGGTTGTAGTTCGGTTTACAATTTCTCCTTCAGGCAGAGTGAAGGCAGTCAGTATAGTTTCATCCACATTGAATAATGCTCGGGTTGAGAGGTGTATTATCAGCCGTATCAGACGATGGGATGATTTTGGCTCTGTTGATCCTTCAAAAGGAGATGCCGTTTTTCGGCAGGTTTATACATTCGGATATTAATAACATAAGTTTTTGGGAACGAGGACCGTCTGTTGAAGACGGTTTTTGTATTATATATGTCAATAATTTAATAAAGAGCGACAATCCACTGAACATTCATTATGTTAGAATTGATCCCTTGAAATGTTATTTAAAGATTTGTCAATAAATGCTATAAGTCAAAAAAGTCGAGGCTGGAACATTTTTTTCTTGACAATTGTTTTTTTTTTTGTTATTATAATACAAATTATTTATACAATATAGTAACTCTCAATTTTATGCATGAATGAACAATTTGGAGGGAGACAGGATTGTAAGACTATTGAGAGCTTACTAAATTTTAACTAATGGAAGGAGGTGTAAAGAGTATATGAAGAAAATGCTGAGATCAATCGTCGCTTTAACAGCATTAGTTTGCCTGCTTGGAACTTTCTTTTTAACCGGTTGTACCAAACATCCGAATGAAGAGCAACTGAATACTTTGGAAGAGACAAAGAAGGCAGCTCTTGCAGCAGAGGATGAACTGGCAAAAAAACAGCAAGAAAAAGCTGATTTACAAAATGAATTGGCTGAAAAGAAAGAGAAACTGGAAGAAGTAAAGAGCGAAAAAGAAGCTATTAAACGTCAACTGGGCGAGCAGGAATAGCTTTTAATTAAAGGACCAATCATATTGGAGGAAAATAAGATGAAAAAGATTTTAGCCGTTTCCGCCTTTGTCGCTCTTGTCATGATGCTTGCTGTTAGTCTTTCATTTGCTCAGGAAGAAATGACAATGGAAGAGTACAATGCCCAGTTAGCCGAATGGCAGCAGCGAGAGGCAGATGCAAAAGCAGCTATCGAAACCACAGAGCAAGAAATCGAGGAAATCAAAAACGAAATTGCTCAAGTAGAAGACGAAATTAAAAACGAGTGGCAGGAAATCTACGCGTTATTAGGCGTCACTGAAGAGGATGTCAATGATTACCGCAATAATCTTGATGGACTGGAATCCGAGGTTGACGGGTTAGCCTCCTTACCACCTGAAGAGTTATTTAAACGTCGTCAGGAAATCGATCAGCTCGAAGAAAACTTAAATAACATGAAAGAAAGCAACATTGCCCTTTTAAGCGAGATGCAAAACAAAATCGCTGAGATCGAAGGCAAAATTATGGCACTTCGCAACAGTATGCCCAAAGCTATTTATGATGAATATACTGTGGTCCGGGGTGACTATTTATGGAAAATCGCTGGCAAAGATGATATTTACGATGATCCGTACCAGTGGATGAGAATTTACACCTACAATAAGGATCAAATTAAAGATCCGGATGTGATTTATGCGGATCAAATTTTCAAAATCCAGCGAGAAGTCGGGCCAAATGAATATCTGGTCGTAAAAGGTGATTGGCTCGGAAAAATAGCTTCAAATCCGGAAATTTACAATGATCCGACAAAATGGACAAAAATATTTGAAGCTAACCAAGAATTTATTTCTGATAAAAACATGATTTACCCATATCAGGTTTTGACAATACCGGAATAACAATTTTTTAAACCGTACGATTCCGTGCGGTTTAATTTAAAGGTTAATAAGATGGTATTATAGGTTCTTGACTAAAGCTCTTAGTTATTGGTTATCCAGCAACTGAGAGCTTTTTTCTATTTAGAATTGAGTATTTTAAGGCGAATGTTGGAAGAAAAGCAACTAACGAAAAAGAAATTATCTGTCGGCGGAATTGACCAATTAAGATTATTCGGCTCCGGAGATTCCCATTTGCGATACATCGAAAATAATTTTGATGCAAAAATTATTGCACGTGGTAACGAAATTACACTACTCGGTAAACCAAAAGATGTGGACCAATTGCAGCTTGTATTCAATGAATTAATTTCGATGATTGAAAGCAATTCCACTCTTGAGATTTCGGATGTTCGCACTGTTGTCGATGTTATAAAATCAGGAGAAGTTGACGCAAACGCTCGACAGGCGTCGCTATCAAATTCTGTGGTTCTTTATACAAAAGATGGCGCTATTTCGCCGAAATCACAAGGACAGCGGGATTATTGTGAATCTACACGAAAAAATGATATTGTATTTGCAATCGGACCGGCTGGAACCGGAAAGACCTACCTGGCGGTTGCCATTGCTTTGTCACATTTAAGAAATAAAATAGTGAATAAAATTGTCCTGGCGCGGCCGGCAGTTGAAGCAGGTGAAAGTCTCGGTTTTCTGCCCGGGGACCTTCGGGAAAAAATCGATCCGTATTTGAAGCCAATTTATGACGCGTTGTTCGATATGGTTATCCCTAATAAGCTAAAGCGCTACATGGAATCGGAAATTATTGAGGTAGTGCCGCTTGCGTATATGCGGGGAAGGACATTAAACAACGCCTTTGTGATTTTGGACGAAGCACAGAATACAAATCCCAGTCAAATGAAAATGTTCTTAACGCGGTTAGGTGTGAATTCGAAAGCGATTATTACCGGAGATATTACTCAAATCGATCTTCCCCACAAGGGAACATCGGGATTGATTCAAATCCAGCATATTTTGAAAGGAATCGAAGGCATCGATTTTATTTATTTGAATGAAAAAGATGTTGTCAGGCATCGATTAGTGAGAGAGATTATTAAGGCGTATGATAAGCATAATGAAAACGAACGAAAACAAGAGTAAGAAGCGTGAGAAAATGGTGAATAAGCTGCAAAAGTTTTTTCAACGATTATTCCCGCCCGAATACAGAGAAAAGATCTCAAAGCAGGATTTGCTAAGGATCTACACATTTGAAATCATTTTAGCTTTTACAGTCGTATTTGTCATTTCTTTGATGTTCCCGCGAGGCAAATCATACCAATTTGGTGGGCTCACAGAAGGTGAGGTCTACGTGGGAGATAAAATTATCGCTCCATTTACATTTGCGATAAATAAAACCGAAGAAGAATACAAAAGAGATATCCAGGATGCACGCGATGCAATTCCACCGGTTTTTGTAAGACAGGACAGTATCTGTGACCATCAGCAGCAGCAGTTGGATAGCTTTTTTAGTGAGATCAGCGAAATTATTGCCCAGGATGTTAAAACGCCTGCAATGACAAATCAATTAATAGAATTTTTAAAGAAGTACAAAATAGATCCGGATGAAAACATTCTGAAATATTTTTTGGAACTAAGCGAACAGTTCAAACAAAAGAATTCTAAAGAGTATAAATTGGAATCCCTGCACGATTCTCTGGATAGGATATTGCGTGATATTTGCGGAATCGGGATTCTGAATCGAAATAAAAGTGACATATCTGCTCCTAAAGGCAATATTTCAGTTTTGAACGGAAACGAGGAAGTTGTCGAAGAAATAAGCTATTTTCATGACCAGGAAGATGTTACAAGCATTGTCATCGAAAAATTGAGATCTTCTTTTGAAGGTGCTGAACTCAGTATGAATGTAGGCTATCGTATTTTTATGAATTTTCTGGTGCCGAATATTATTTATGATAAATTAGAAACAGAATTCCGACGCCAGGAGGCAGAGTCGAATGTGCCGCGGGCACGGGGAACAGTGCTTGAAAACGAAAAGATTATCGATACTTATGAGAAAATTAACAAAGAACATCTTGCCAAGCTCAACTCGTTAGCCATTGAAAAAGCAGTACGGGAAGAAGGATCAAATATCATTTATTCGGTCGTGCGCTACCTCGGCAAATTGATGATGGCAGCACTTGGAATATCGATACTTCTGATGTTCCTGGTATACAACCGCTGGCGGTTGCTGAGGAGTCCCAAAAAAGTGATTCTCATCGCGGTGATCATTCTGCTTGTATCGCTATTATCTTATATTATATCGAAATTTACGCAATCGCCTTATCTTGTCCCGATAACCATCGGTTCTATGTTATTGACGATCTTTTATGATACCCGGGTGGGTTTCGTGGGGACCATATCGCTGAGTATTATTCTTTCCGGCATGATGGGGAACGATTTCAATGTAATG
>WJJN01000229.1 GCA_014729735.1 Candidatus Zhuqueibacterota bacterium | reverse complement strand
CGGAAATCTTCGTGCGAGCAGCAAAAAATTCTATTGCTTTCTTCCTAAAATTTTATTGAATAGATTTCCGATGATATAATTCACCATTTTGGGGTTCTCTTTTAACCTGCGTACCGAATAGGCAAACCACTCCTTTCCGAACGGCACGTAGATGCGAAGCTTGTGCCCCTCGTTCACGATGATGCGCCTCAATTCATGGTCTACACCGAGCAGCATCTGGAATTCGTATTGCTCAGGTTTCAACTGTAATTGATCAATTAGTTTTAATCCCTGCCAGACAACTTTTTCGTCGTGTGTGGCAATTCCCACATAACAGTCATTGGATAACAGTTTTTCCAGTGCGTAGCTGAAATTGCAGTTCACTATTTCCGGCTCCTTAAATACCACATCCCGTTTTTCCCAGTAATAGGCTCCTTTACATAACCGCAGGTTTGGTTTATGCGGAAGCGTTGTATTAATATCATCGAGCAGGCGTCGTAAATATGCCTGAAAGACAGTTCCGACATTGTCATAATCTTTACGCAGCCGCAGGAATAATTCTATGGTTTCATCGACGCAGGAGGAATCTTCCATATCGATGCGAACGAAATTATCGAGTTTTTTTGCCAGTTCTACAAGCGATTTGATATTGGTATAGCAAAATTCCTTGTCGATTTTCAAGCCCATGTGAGTTGGTTTCACAGAAATATTTGCATCTAATTTTTCGCGATCGATCGCATTCAGAATTTGGGTGTAGATTTTCAGGGCATTCAGTGAATCTTCTTTGACTTTCACCTCCTCTCCCAATAAATCGAGGGTGGCACACATCTGCTGTGCATTTAAATCTTTCACTACTCGTATCGCGTCGTCGACGGATTCTCCGGCGAGATAGGGGCGTGAGAATATTTTTACAATGGGGCGAGGGACGATCGGCAGAATAGTGGCAATTAGATTATTAAACCAATTCATCAATTACTCCATATTTAGTTAAATGGTTTGACTTGTTTTATTAGATGGCATTAATTAAGATAATATTTTATTTTTTAAAAGCAAGAAAAAATGCCCACTGGAAGTCTTTCCAGTGGGCATTACGATGTTCACACATTCAAGCGATTCTTATATATTTCACTCCGGGAGTTTAAACAGAGCATTTTATCCAAAATATGGTACTCCGGCTTGAATCGCGAATTTACTTTTTCTCACATTTCGAGGCACAATCTTTCGTATGCGAGCATTTGGATGAACACTTAGCATGTTCGTGATCGCAGTCTTTCGACTTTTTCATTTGTGCGAGAAATGCCTTTGGGTCTTTTTCAAATGCGTTCTTGCATTTTTCGCTGCAAAAATAATAATCGGTTCCTTCGTGCGATGCTTTGAAATCTGTTTTTTTGTCGTGATCGGTGTGCATGCAGGAGCATCCCAGGTACTGATCAGGATTCTCCTTGAATTTTGCCATGCTTCCCTTGCATGCAAAGTAATACTCTTTCCCATTGTGCATTACCGGTCCTTGCGCTTCGGATTTTTTAAGCACTTTGCCGGTAACCGGACAGGTGATGGTATTGTCTGCTTTTTCATTGTCCTTAGCAACTAGAGAAAAAGAAACAACTAAAGCGATTAGCAGTAACAATCCAATTGCACGTTTCAAATTCATAAAATGAGCCCTCCTTGGTTAATGTATTTTATTGAGATTACTAAAATCAAAATGAGTTCTGTTTTAGCATAATATGATGCTCCATAAAAATCCATCGAAGAATGCAATTTATATACCAAAATATTCATGCCTGAATTTTATCGATTTAGAAAACATATCAGACAAAAAAATGGACAGAATTCGCCACGACGATGGAGAATATTCGCCAATCATCGCAAATATTTTTTCAGATGCAGCACATCGGCTCCGTCAGCGCGGATATGATGATCGATGCGCGCCGGGATGAAATCGAGATCGATGAGCAACTTGAGCATCGGTTTGTTATCGCAAAATGCACGGACGTCCACTGCACGAAAGCTCTCTTTACGCGCAAGTTCGATCGCAATTTCCACCAGCCTGCGACCGATTCCGTTCCCTCTGTGTTCGCTGCGAACACCGATCGCAAATAATTCAAAACCAATGCTTCTATCGACTTTGATAATCAAAATGCCAGTGATTACACCCTTTTCTTCATTTATGAAATAACGAATGCCCGATTGTAGATGCTTTGTAAACCACTGATCGATGGTCTGCTGATCGAATGGCAGCATTGTGAAACTCAAATAACGCCGGACTTCCGGAGTATTGAAAATTTCATTATAAGCTGATTTTAATTTCTTAAAATGATTTCGATCCTTTGCAGGAATATATTCCAAAACCATTTATATTTCCTTTGGTTTAAGCTGCCGATCTCAGTTATAGTGCCCGAATTCTAAAATCGAAAATCAGAAAAATTCAATAAAAACCATTGAAAATTCGTTTTACAATTCCAATTATAACATTATTTTGCCGAAGTCACCATTTCGCTTAATCGATTCAAGCGCTGTTGTCGCTCTTCTGCGAATTTCCGAATACCTTTGAACAGCCAGTTTGGCGATATGTGCGCCTCTTCGCACAGCTCTTCTATGGAACCGCCGGTACGCCAGTTATTATCCCAATCCGAGGACATGGCATATTCAAGGGAAATTTTATGCGCTGTCCAGTCAGCCATATTCGCCCGTGCCGCGTTTGTCGCAAAGGTCGAATTCACCCAGTCATCTTCGTTG
>WJJN01000228.1 GCA_014729735.1 Candidatus Zhuqueibacterota bacterium | reverse complement strand
TTTCACGATTCAATGGATCATTGTAAAATTCTAGCTCATGATCTTTCAACAATCTTCGAAATATTTTTCGCTCCCATCCTTTGATTTCAAAAAATGCAATTTTCATAATACTTGTAGTCTCCTCTCTTATGAAGGTTGTGTACATGCTCTCAACCATGGTGTAAGAGCCGGCTCGCAGCAGAAGCCGGCTCTTTTATGTGTATTAGGGAGAGGCAAACATACACACACCATTTGTTCATTTCCTTCTTAAATGCCTGATCGCCTTTATAAGGCGGTCGATGAACAGATTAATTTCGTCTACTGTGTTGTAAAAATACAAACTAGCCCGAACGATTAAGTTGATGCTTTCATCTTCATTGAACCGACCTTTGTTCAAATACCCGGCACTTACCAGTATCCCTTCATTTTTTAAAAAATTTGCAACGCGGCGAGCATCGACAGTTTCAAATTTGAATGTAATAATACCGCTTCTTTCCGGTGCTTCTCCAAGTAAATGAATTCCATCTACGTTGTTCAGTTTTAACAATGCATACGAAGTTAATGTTTGTTCGTAAAACGTTAACTTATCCATACCGTAAGACATCAAATACTCTACTGCGGCTTCCATCCCTAACGCGCCGACAATATTGAAACTTCCGGTCTCGAATTTTATCGGCAGCGATCCGGATGATTTCTTGATTCGTTCTCCGAGAACATCGTCTGAGAGATGCTGCGGATCCATGATTTCCAACAATTCCTGTCTTCCAAAAAGAATCCCGATTCCCTCGGGTCCGCACATCCGGTGTCCGTCGAACACCAGGAAATCACAATCGAGTTCCCGAACATCTGTGATCAAGCGCGGCACCGCATGCGTGGCGTCGATAAGCACTGGAATACTCCGTGAATGTGCCTGGCTGATTATGCCGCGAATGTGGTGAATCGTACCGTAAAATTCAGACACGTAGCTGAGCGCAATGAACTTTGTTTTATTGTTGATGAGCAGGTTAAATTTATCATAATCTAAGATCCCGTTACTATTCATTTTTACAAAATGCAAGCTTAAGTTCTTTCTTTGTGCCAGCCGAATCCATGGCAGATTATTGTGCGGATTTTCAGTCTCCGAAAGTATGATCTCATCGCCCTCTTTCAGAAATTTTTCTCCATAAGAGGTCGCGACAATATCAATCGCTTCCGCTGCTCCTGATGTAAGTACAATCTCGTGGCTGTTGCCGGCACTGATAAAATCTGCAACCCTTTTACGAGTTCTGTTATAATGGTCGATGGTGTCGGTTTTATAAAGCCAATGTCGCGGATGATTATCACACTGCCGCTCATAATAATTCACCATCGTATCTATCACAGACCATGGTTTCAAAGTTGTTGTTGCATTATCCAAAAATATTACCGGGTTTCCGATTCCGTTTTTGAGGCGCTCTGTATGCCGTTCCGAAAATGCCGGGAAATCATTCCTCAATTCATATGGATTCATTATCCTTTTTTCAATGTGAGTTGCCCGATCGATTGCTGCCTCTTTCATGTATGCCTCATCCTGATTAGCGCAAAGCTAATTTTTTTCTGCAAAATCTTTCAAAGTAATCATTTCAAATAAATTTATTATTTCAGACTGAATAGATTGCATCTGCTCACGAATGTTGCAAAAACCGGTTCTGCTGCAAATATCTCCGTTCATACAATTTGTTATTTTAATCGGACCATCGATAGCCTTGATCACAGCTCCCATATTTATGCTCTCGATTGGCTTTGCCAAATAATAACCACCTTTAACTCCCTGTACCGATGCAATGAAATGATTTTTTACCAACACCTGCAATAATTTTCCCATCAGCTCTAACGATATTTCTAACTTATCCGAAAGCTCGCGTGCCGTGGTTAGCTCGTTTTCACTTTTCTTTGACATGTAGACCAATGCCATTAAAGCATATTCAACTTTTTTACCCAATCGAATCATAACGTCCTTTGATGAAATCCCTCAGTTTTGGGAATCTGTAGAATATATACCGGACTTTTTTAGTCCGGTTTAATTCTAATATATACCCTGCGCTCACAAAAGTCAAGCACTTTTTCATGTTTTTAACGATATTTTTTTGAATAACGTCCGTTTAGCACACTAAATTAAATAGCATAAAAAATTAGCTTGTTTTACGCTGTGATGTTTGTGTATATTGAGTATAGCAAAAAGCGAAAAAATTTCCGTATTAAACCGACCTTTGACTGCATTGTGATAAAAAAAATAAAGGAAGACTAATATGAACTCATACAAAGCATATTTAGCCATCCGAAATGACGACAATTCCACAACAACTGCATTAACCACACGCAACATGGATGAACTTCCGCCAGGCGACGTCTTGATAAGGGTCGCTTACTCTTCTCTGAATTATAAAGACGCTTTATCCGCAACCGGCGCTCCGGGCGTTACGAAAAATTATCCTCACGTGCCGGGGATCGATGCCAGCGGCGAAGTCGTGGAAAGCGCCGTTGCCGCGTACAACCCTGGCGATGAAGTACTCGTCACCGGCTACGACCTAGGCTCGAATACGGACGGCGGCTATGCCGAATATATCCGCGTGCCTGCAGAATGGGTGGTTCCGCTGCCTGCAGGATTGACCGCAAAGGATGCAATGATTTACGGCACCGCCGGCTTCACTGCCGCGTTATGCGTACATTCACTGCAGCGGAATAATCTAAAACCGGACATGGGTCCGGTGGTCGTGACAGGTGCTACCGGCGGCGTGGGCAGCGTGGCGATAGGAATTCTGGCGAAACTTGGATACACAGTAATCGCCAGTACCGGGAAGTCATCGAAGCACGATTTTATAAAGAAGCTGGGCGCATCTTCAATTGTAGACCGGGATGCTGTACAGGAAGACTCCGGACGCCCGCTGTTGAAATCCCGCTGGGCAGGAGCTGTTGATACTGTGGGTGGTAATACGCTTACAACGATTGTCAAATCGATTCAGCAGCAGGGGAGCGTTGCAGCGTGCGGCGTTGTGGCAGGACCAAAGCTGGAGTTGACCGTTTTTCCCTTTATTCTCCGAGGCGTACGCCTGCTGGGTATCGATTCTGCAATGTGTCCGCATGATTTGAGGCGCGATATATGGGCAAAATTAGCAGACGAATGGAAGCCTGCTCATCTTGAAAGCCTTGTCACAACTATTCATCTAAAAGATCTCGACTCAGCCGTCGCATCGATATTGAAAGGACAAAATGTCGGAAGAACAGTCGTTAAAATTTCAAATGAAACTTAATCGAATTTTATGGAGGATTTATGGATTTCAATATTCCGCCGGATGTAATAAAGTATCGGGATGAAGTTAAGCAGTTTTTACAGAAAGAAATGAAGCCCCATCTCAATAACTGGTATCGTGAAGGAGCCGTTCCCGTTGAATTTCATCGCAAATATGCGGAACAGGGGTATATGGGATTCGAAGTGAAAAATGGTGCATATCATGAGCAATCCGTTTTAAAGCATGCTTTCTTGATGGAAGAAGCTGCCAAATTATCGCCGGGAGTTGCCGTCGCTATTCTGGCAAATCTGTCACTCGGCATAAAAGGGCTGGTATTATTTGGAACTGAAGCACAGAAGAAAAAATATCTGATTCCCTCGCTGCGAGGCGAGAAAATCGGCTGTGCCGGAAACACTGAAAATGTCGCCGGTAGCGATGCCGCAAACATTCAATCCAGAGCACAAAAAACAGACGACGGCTGGTTGCTAACCGGCACCAAATCTTACGTCACAAATGGACTTGTGAGCGATTACGGACTGATCACTGCGATCAGTGATCCGGATGCGCCGAGATCACGCCGTATCTCCATGTTCATCGTCGACCTGAATTCAGAAGGCATTCGACGGAAAAAATTGAACAAGCAGGTCTGGGTGCCGTCCGATCTCACTCGTATCCAAATGAAAGATGTATTTGTCCCGGATGAGAACCTGATAGGCTCCCGCGGTCGCGGACTATCCCATATTCTCGAAATATTCATGCACAGCCGGGTAACCATCAGCGCATTGACTTTAGGCACTGCCATCGGTGCGTTCGAGCTGGGCTTGAAACATGCCCGGGAGCGGAAAATCTTCAACAAGCCGGTTGCCAGCTATGATTCCAAAGCCGCTGAGATTGCAGATTTTTACAGTAAGCTGCAGGCAGCGCGACTCATGGTCTGGAAAGCCTGCTGCACCATTGATTCCGGCGCCGAAGACTTCCGCCTGGACGCCTCCATGGCGAAATATCTCGCTGTGAAATTTGGCAGAGAAGTCAGCACCTGGGCTGCCGATCTATTCGGCGCAGCATCCACAATCTTTGAACATCCCATCCATAAATTCCCGTTGGATATATGGGCATCTTCGCTGGGAGAGGGGACACAGGATGTACAGAAGCTGGTAATCTACAGAGAAATTATGAAAGACGACTTTATTCTCTTTTAAATAAAAAAGTCCACCCGCAGTGAGTGGACTTTTCATTTCATTTACAGTAATAGAGCTATTGTAATTTCCTGATATTTATATTTCCGTTTGTGGTTCGCAAATAAATTAAATCACCACCTCCATTGATTTTACCGTCTTTGCTGATCATAAATTCGCCACGATAATTTTCTTCATCGCCAACATCTTCCGATTCAAGGGGGAAATCTGAATACACATTGTATTCTTTTGTTCGTGAAGCAAATCCGGTTAATTTAATTTCCGCCTTGATCGTCGCCGGTAATTTGTCCGGTATCCAAAGTGTGATATTACCGCCGGAGGATTTCAGTTCAACGTGATGATCTTTTGAAAAATCTTTAAGCGTCATCTCGGCTTCAATGTCGCCGCCGGAGGTTGATGCATCGATGAATCCCTGAATGTCTTTCAGTTCGATGTCGCCACCGGAGGTACTGACATCGACCCCTTTCAGAACTGTATTTGCCTCGATGTCGCCACCCGATGTGCGCGCTTTTGCCTGTCCCTTGATATTCATCAACTCCACATCGCCACCGGAAGTTGCCACCTCAATATCGCCGGCGCTTCCGTCTACTTCGATGTCTCCGCCGGACGTAGCAACTTCCACTTCAGCGCCTACATTTTCCAGCATTACATCGCCGCCGGATGTTTTTGCTTCCACGCGAGCCTTGTTGTTTTTGATGATGATGTCGCCACCAGACGTCTTTGCCTGTACCTCTCCGTAGACATCCAGAATTTCCACGTCACCACCGGATGTTTTTACCTGAGCCTGTTTTGTATTCTCGACGATTTTCACATCGCCTCCGGATGTTTTCGCCTGAACATCACCATTGACTTTAATAAGCTCGATATCGCCGCCAGATGTTCTGATTTTGGTAGTGCCTTTAAGCGAGGTTACGGAAACATCGCCTCCCCGAGTGCCGACATCGACATCGAATTCAGCCGGAAGCTTAATCTCAAATTTGCTATTCATGTAGGAGCGATAGCTGTCTGCCCCGCCAATGCGGATCGTATTGCCATCTTTTTTATAAATTGCCTGAGATTCCTTCAACACTGCTTCGGCTTCCGCTTTGGTGAAAACGTCCATACGCCGGATTTCGTAAATGCTCACCGTATTCTTATTCCAGGTGGTGATAGTAACGTCTCCCTGAACATCCTCCATTACCAGGGAACCACCTTTATCTACATCAAATTCCTTGGTGATTTCGGCAACGTAATAGCGCCCCTCTTTTTTCAATTCCTGAGCAAATATCAAAGCCGGTACCAGAAGTGCGATCACTGCGATCATTTTTTTCATTTTAACCTCCTGATTATTTCAATCTTTCTAATTTAGTTCTATTAATTTTTGATGTCTTATACTGAAGATATTCATTGGAATCCAGATGAGCAGCTTCGAAAATAAGCGCCCGCAAGCCTTCTTCTCCCATCCGACTCAAACCGTCGATGGCTTCATTACGAACTGCCGAATTTGGTTCACTTTCCAATACTTTGATCATCGTGTTTATTAATAAATCTCTGACCTGTTCATTCACAGGTAATGAATTTAAAATCTTTGCAGCTTTGAGCCGGATTCCCGGATTTTCGTCTCTTTCGAGTGCGCTAATCAAAGCGGTTTGTGCCGGTTGCATCAACCTGTCCGCAGTAGCAAGGGCATCCACAGAGCGCAGTCGAATATTCGGCATTTCGGATGTCATCAAAGACTGCACCAACAGCGTTTGAATATGGGGATCGTCAACATTACCTTCGATTAATGCTTCGTCCAGCACTTTTAATTGGACAGATACCTTGCCGGTTGACGGATTATATTTAAGATAATCCACAGCCGCAACGTTTTTATCAGTCAACGTTTTTCCATTTGGGCTCGCGGTTATTCCAATATTAGAAAAATATCTTCCCATCAAAATGCCCAAAATCAGTAATGCCACCGCCGTAGCGAATCGATACCGGGGTGCAAATTCCAGGGAAACGATATCCCGCATTCGAAGCCATAATTTTTTCAGTCCTTCCTTTCGTAATCTGGCTCGCTTTGCCAGCATTAGCCGTTCGTGAAGTTCCGACCGATTGTCCTGTAATTCCTTTTCAGTCGGTTGCATATCGATTTTTTGATTCAGCAAATTGAACGTCTTCTCAGCATCCTGAAATTCGAGCAGACAATTTGCACACGTGTTCAGATGCTCTTGCAATTCGCGCGCTTGATCTTCCTTTAACTCATCATAAAAATTGAGCCAGATCCATTTACTGTAATTCTTACACTTTTTCATCATGTCACCTTCTTATATCTTATGATAACTTGATAGCATTTCCTGCATTTTTTTTGTCGCCCGAAACAAATAGTTTTTAACCGTTCCCTCCGAGCACTCCAGAATTTCGGCTATCTGGCGTAATTTATATCCGTGGTAATGCCGCAACACGAATACCGCACGCTGTTGATTTGAAAGTTTCCGGATTCCCTGATTGATCGTCTCATTCAGCTCTTCATTCAGAACATGCTTCTCCGGATCGATTTCTTCGGGATTACCTGTTAGTTCCCAATGTTCTCTCTGCTTTTCTTGCAATTCATCAAGCGAAACACCTCTATTTTTCGTTCGTTTTTTCCGGTAATTGATACACGTATTAATTGCAATACGAAACAACCAGGTATAAAATTCGCTTTGAAAACGAAATTTACTAATCGCCCGGTACACTTTGATGAATATATCCTGATACACGTCCCGGGCATCTTCGACATTATTTAGCATATCGTAAGTGACTTTCATAATCCTGGCATCGTATTGCTGTATAAGTTCCTCGAATGCCTCTATATTGCCGCGCTGCGCACGTTTAATTAACAGCTCTTCGTTCCGGTCCATAATTTTTCCTTCGATTCACACAATTAGACAATATGGGATAAAAATGGTTTGCGTCTGTTTTGAAAAATTTTTTATATCGACTGATATTTTTTATTATCGGTCGCACAAACATCACTGGGACTATTACGATTCTATCTGTAAATTGTTTTTTTCACTGCACAAAAAAAGGGCGCAATCCAAAGATTCGACGCCCTTTTTAATACGATAATTCTTTTTGCTTTACTTTAGCAGGCTCATTTTTCTCGTCTTAACGAACGATTTTTCACCTTTAAACTCGAGCCTGTAAACGTATATTCCGCTTACAAGACCGGTTGCATTAAAAGGTACTGAATATCGACCCGCTTGCTGCTGCATATTTATCAGGCTTGCAATTTCCTGTCCCTGTAAATTGTAGACTTTTAAGCTCACAAATCCCTCCGCGGGAATCGAATAATCGATCGTAGTTTGCGGATTGAATGGATTGGGATAATTCTGGGATAATTCATAAGTCGAAACGACTTCTGGTCCGCTTTGCTCAACCGAAGTTGCCAGGTCAGTATACATTTCAAATTTTACCGGACGAAAATTATCGTCATTTTTCCGGCTCTCGATTCTGCTGGAAAAATCACTCTGATTCGAATAGTTAATCGAGTAACCGCCGGCAGTACCGTCTTTCACCCAAACGCCTCCGTAACGCATTCCGCCAGATGTCATATATTTTTCGTAATCGATCAGGCGATAGCCATCACTGTTATATTGATCCAATAAATTGCTAAATTCATTCCAGTCATAATTCAAAGCCCATGCCCAACCATGCTGCTCCTGATTTCCGCACCATACGCCGGCATA
>WJJN01000227.1 GCA_014729735.1 Candidatus Zhuqueibacterota bacterium | reverse complement strand
TGCTCCAGGACAAATGCATCAGGAACGTTATCAGAAATCATTCGCACGCTGCTGGGAATATCTGCCGGTTTTTCGAATTTCACATTTGAATAAATTCGAAACGCCCCCGGTGCAAGCTCCATTAATTGCTGCGTATCCACAACCTCGATGGTGTCTTCGGAAAAATATTCGAACCACGTGCCGGTGAAATGAAAATCCGGGTTCACCTGCCGCTGAACCACATCGAAATTGCCGATAATCGTTACGTACTGATAAAAGTTATTCAGTTTGATACGCCGGTCTAAATGACTGGCATCCACCTGCATGGTCACGGTGGAATTTGGATTTTGAAATACATTGTATGTTTTTCTGAGATGAATCAATGATGCAATCGTATAATACAACTCTCGACGACCCGGTTCCTGATAGTAATTCCACAGAATCGGTTTTGGAGCCGTTCGTTCAAATCCGCTCGATGGCAATTCCTGGTCATATCCCAATTCGCCGAACTGCCACATCATTTTTGGTCCCGGAATGGTATAGAAAAATGCCGACACCAGCTTGATGCGGTCGAGCGCAGTTTCAAGTTCCCGGATGTTATAATCTCCGGCGATCCTGCCAAATTGTAAATTCTTGTACATGAGCCACGGTTCGTCGTGACTTTCCATGTAAGTGACCAGACGCGGCTTTGTGAAATTCCGGTTTTTGAAATACCCTCGGGATAAATCCGAGTCCTGGGCATAGCTCATCGCCGACTGGCTGTAGGCGTTATTCATATTTCCCCACACCATCATGCCGTAATTTGTCAGCTCGATTTCTTCCCGGTCTTCGGCAAAATGCTCCAGAATGACATAAGCCGTGGAATCCACACTCCAGATTTCATCAGCCATTCTTTTTAATAGTGAAATGCGCGAAGCATCATAGCGCCCCCATTCGCCGACATTCCCGCCGGTATTATTCTGCGTAAATCCTTTGGACAGATCGAAACGATAGCCATCTATTTTATATTCCTCCAGCCAGAATGCATTGACACGGTCAATAAAATCCTGCGTCAATTCGCTTTCATGATTAAAATCATAGCCCACTGAAAACGGGTGCGTGGCGATGACGTTGTACCACGGATTCTCCGGCGTCGGCTGTCCGTACTCGCCTTCGTTATACAAACGCACCAGCGGCGACTGCCCGAATGAATGATTCAGCACTGCATCGAGAATCACGGCAATTCCCCGCTTATGGCATTCATCGATGAAGCGCTTCAGATCATTCGCCGGTCCGTAATATTTATCCGGCGCAAAATAAAATGACGGATTATAGCCCCAACTGCTATTGCCCTCGAATTCATTCACCGGCATCAATTCGATCGCTGTCACTCCCAATTTTTCAAAATATGACAGCGTATCGATCAAAGTTTGATAGTCATGCGCTGCAATGAAATCCCGGATCAGCAGCTCGTAAATGATCAGCTCTTCCGGCTCCGGGCGCTGAAAATCGGTGACTTGCCATTCATATTCCGGCGGATCGAGTTGAAAGACAGACGTGATTTCCGTTGTTTCGCCTTCAGGATAGGCGATGAGATCAGGATACGTCAACCCGGAAATGAACTGATCGTTCCACGGATCGCTGACCTGGGGCGAATAGGGATCAGCGATGCGAATTTCGCCATCCACCAGATATTGAAAACGGTACTGTCTGCCTGCTTCGAGACCAGTGACCGTCAACCAAAATCGACTGCTGTCCGGCGTCATTTTCATATAATAATCAGAATCGATCTGCCAGTCATTGAAATCGCCGATCAGGTAGACGAAATGTTTTCCGGGAGCAAGCAAAACAAACGTAGCTGTCTGATTATCGATATAATTGATCCCGTCCACCGCAGCTTCCGGCAATTCAGCGATCTCCGGGTCTGCGGTCTCCACAAAATAGGTCGTGGAATCCATGGCGGATTCGCCCATTGCGGTTTGTAATTGAATAAAGACTTTGTGACTGCCGTTCGTCATCACAGGGATTTCTAGGGACAGGATCGACCTTTCGGGATCCACAATTCCTTCGAAAGTCGAAACCAGGGAATCATCGACGATAATAGCGGACTCAGCGAGCAGAATGGAATCGCCTTCTGCCGCAAATACACCGACTCTTATTTGATCGCCCAAATCCACAAGCATATCCGCACGCGGTTCGACTTGAAAGATCATCGCTTTTTCAACATTTATAATTGAATTATTATTGTCCTGATAATTGATCAGCGGATTCAGCGGATCGGTGAACCACTGCCAGGATGTACCCGTCGGATTGTATTGTTCATGAAATTTATATTGATATTGCGTCCCTGCGGTCAATGGTACGATCTTCGCCCAGTATCCTTCTTCATCGACATAGGTCATCAATGACGGTGCTGTGGTACTAATCGTTCCGCTGGAATTCGGTCCCCAATTATTAAACGTGCCCGGCACAAAGGCACGTAGCACTTCATCACTCGTGGGATAATATCGAAACGTCACATTGACCGTTTCCTGTGCCAATACATTCGTCAGCAATACGACAAATAAAAATAGTATCATTAATCTTTTCATATTTTACCTTTCTCGTTTTTGCTATTTTAAAATAAATCCGTGTGAATCTGTGTGATCCTCTTCATCTGTGTAATCTGTGCAATCTGTGGTTATCTACCCATCCGGATCGCCATTTCGATTTTTTGTTTCAATACCCGCAGCCGCTGATCGGATGGATACATTTGAATTCCGCGTCGGGTTGTTTCCAATGCCTCATTAAATCGACTCGTCTGCGCATAAGCCGTTCCCAAAAGGTAATACATATTCGCTTTATCGGCAGCCTTTAACTGATTTGTATTGCTCGAGATTTCGATTGCTTGTTTAAGGATCTCCACGGCACGTTCCGGGCGGTTGTCACTTAAATAAATCAAGCCTAATTTTGCATACGCAAACGGCAGGTGGCGACTTCGTTTTAGAGAGTGCCTGTATGCCTCCTCTGCTTCAACGATCTTTTCCTGCGCGAACAGTACGTTGCCGAGATACAGATACGGATAATAATTCATCGGGCGGATTTTGATCAGCGCCTGGTAATAGGTTTCCGCCCGTTCCGGTCGACCATTATCGATCAGATATTCAGCCAGCGCATAACAAGCATCGTTGAACGGCATGTTTTCGTTCAATACTCTTCCCGCGATTTTCTGTAAATAAGCTTCATATCCGGCATTTTCATCAGGCTCCCGCAACGCTACTTTCTTCTCAAAGGGATAACGACTCGTCAACTGCTGAATCCGGATATTCGCAATTTCCAGTTCCAAATCTGTGATATGAGCCCTCGAAAGCCATTCTACATCCGACAACCACTCTTTTCCGGCTTCATTGCGTAAATGGCTGGACCTTAATTTATTGTAAAAAGCCTCTGCAATCCGAAGATAACCAATGACATTCGGATGTAAATGCTCCAAAATAAGTTCGTTACCAATCAAACCGTTCGGCGATTGCTGCTCAAAGTATTCCTCGACATTCACACAGGGGACACTCCGCCGGGCACATTCCTGTTTGATAATCTCATTGAATTCGGAACTGGTGCGAAATCGCAGCGCATCGAAATCCCGTGCGCGACGATAATGGGCGCGGGCTTTTTTAAAATCGCCAAGTGATTCATAGCAACGCCCGCTGTGGAAATACACTTTTGCCGGCATCGTATCCAGTTCGGCTGCCTGCTCATAAAAATAAAGTGCGGTTTCATAATCAGCCATGTCCTCTGCCTGTTTCCCCTGTGCAAAAAACTCGTTCCATGATGATGTATCCGAAAATGTCTCGCTGTACAGTGATTTGAACGGCTTGAAATCACTCAAGTTACTGACGGTCGTCCCGACAAGTACCGGCGTGTTGGCATCGTTTAATGTCTGAATAATTTCCCCAAGATTCTGGCGAAAATGCGACATTGCTGTTCGGTATTCCGAATCGTGATAACGGATATACTTGTTGCCGATCATTTGTTGCATCAGAGTTCGGGACTCTCCCTGCTGCTGCTTGTCTGCAAGCTGTTGCTTCAGGGAGCGGATTATATTTCTTATAAAGCGCACCAATCGAATTTTTTGTAGATTTAAATACAGCTTGATGATAGAACGGCTATTACCGATTTTGCGCGTCGACGCGACGCCGAGTGCACCGTAGAATTCATTGTGCCCCATGTAAATCACAAACAAATCGGGCTGGTAGTTTTTTAAGTCACCTATCAAGTCCAGCACTGAGAAACTGTTCACTGCTGAGATACCGAAGTTTATAACCTCGATATTCTTATCCGGGAAATCCAGTTGAAGTCTATCTTTGAATAGACTGGGGAACGTGGCATTGTACAAAAAGGGCCAGCCGGCAGTGGATGAACCACCCATGCAAAACACACGGTACGTGCGTTCTGTCTTTTCTTTGAGGAACAAATCGTTGCGCGCTTCCGGGATTACCTGTTCCGAGCCAGAGAAATATCGTTTAGCCACGGATTCATTAATTTTATAATAAGATGTCCCCTGGATGGTCGTCTCTGTGACCAAATCCAGTTCACTGCCATAATCCACAAGGCGCAGTACAATTTCCAGCAGCAAAATTACGAGCACAGGGATGAGAACTAGTATCAGCCAGAAAATGAGAGGATATGATTTTTTCGATTCTGTTTTGGATTTATTCATTCTCGCTCCTGTTCGAAGGAGGCATACTACTCACAGTACCTGAACAAAACCTTAAGAATTGTCATTCTGAGGATCCCGCTTGGCGGGAGACGAAGAAACTCATACCACTAAGCGTATGTCTTTGCTAAGTTTCGTGGTGTTAGATTCCCTTCGACTTCGCTCAGGACAGGCTTCATGCGCCAAAAAGACGGCGCATTCAGAATGACATTTTTTCGAGTTTTGCGGTTCCTGGACAGCCTGTTATGCGTCGCAACGCAATCCATAAAGGGATTGCACTCCACCAAAATACAGGAAAAATCAAATCACAATCCATAAATCACAAATTCCAGATAAAAACAAAATTCAAATTTTCAATTTCCAAACGCTTGTTTAGAATTTGACTATTTGTTTATTGAAATTTATTTGTAATTTGGGATTTGGTTATTGGAATTTTATTTCCCATTTCCTTCTATTTCCAAAATCATTTTTCAGTGCGATTTTTCAACTTCTGCATCTGTGACAGCCCCGCCATGAATTGTCGCAGTCCGGGATAATTCGGATTCAATTGATACAATTTTTGACAGGTTTGCAGAGCCAGTCCTGATTTTCCGGATAAATGATAGGCTCCGGCAAGATTGTAAACAGATTGTTGATCCGACGGATTTTTCTGAACTGCCTTGACTAAGTACGGCACTGCTTCTTCGGCTTTACCCCTGTTGAGCAAAATCGTACCGATCCATTTATTCGCATAATGACTGTCGGATATTTCCAGCGATTTTTGAAGTACCGTAAATGCGTCGTTATAGTTTTTTTGTAATATTCTGATCTCTGCCAATTTCAGATAAGGCGATTCATTATATGGCGTGCCAATGCTTAGCGCCTGATATTCTGCAGCAGCCTTTTCAAGAGCGCCGGTTTTGGTATAATACTCCGCCATTTTTACATGTGCTTCCTCCCAATTCAGCTCATGCTGCTGCCACTGCCAGACGGTTTGTTCGAGATAGTTCTCCGGCTTAAAATAAATTGCTTTATTTATGGTACCTTTTGGTTTGAAGGGCCATCCACCTTTTAAAATGTCAATCTTCAATTGTGCTGCCACGAGATCCATTTCCGTCACGCCGGATTGCTCCTTTAATACCGAATCCGGCGGCATCTGCTTTGGATTCCATGTTGCGACAATCATATCATTTTGCTGCATTTCTTCATAAAATGACTTCGCAATCAAAAAGAAGCCTTCCAGATTGGGGTGCAGATGATCGGTCATTAAATTATCACCGATGAGATTTTCCGGTGACGCCTGTTCAAATCTCCGCACCAACGGCACGACCGGGACCTTCAGCTCCGCACCCAGCTCGTGGATTGTCCGGTTGAAATCTTCCGATGCCCGGAAGCGCAGGGCATCGTAATCTTTTGCCCGGTAGTAATTAGCTCGTGCCGAATCCGGCATCAGCATTTGCTCATAACATTGACCGAGCAGGAAATAAAGAGCCGCGGGGCTGCTGTCGACCGCCTTTGCCTGATGATAAAATTCCACTGCCGCAGGATAGTCTCCATTTTGCTGTCGTTCGATCCCCTGCTCCACCATCTGCCGCCAGTCATCCTTTTCATCTTCATTGGTAAAAACAGATACAAACGGTTTCTGATCTCGGATATTTGCCACCAGATCCCCGATCATAACTTCGGCGCTATTCTTACGTGCGATGTGAATAATTTCTCTCAGATTTTCCTCGAAAAACCGATGCGCGCGCTGGTAGACCGGACTGCGATATGCAATTTCCTGTTCACCGACCATCCGCTCCATCAGTGTGGCATCTCCTTTTTGCCGAGACTCACCACCCGTAAATGAGCCTCGTATCCATCCGATCCCATTTCGAACGAGTTGAACTGTCTTGAAATTTTGCAGAAAAAGATAAAATTTAATTAGTGACCGGGAACGTCCGAGCGCTTCCGTCGAACCGGCTCCAAGCCCGCCGTAAAATTCATTATGTCCCGTGTACAACAAAAATGCATCCGGTTGATACCGGACGAGCTCTCTCACGAAATCGAGCACTGTAAATGTGTTGACAGCCGGCATCGCGGTATTCACGACTTCGATGTGGCGTTCGGGGAACTGTTCGATCAACCGGGTACGGAGCATTCTCGAAAACGCGCCGTTGTTCATATATGGATATCCCGCAGCGGAAGAGCCGCCCATCACGAAGATGCGATAGCCGTTCTCCGGCTTCTGTTTCAGAAAAACGTCATATGAGACTGCTGTCGTAATGCGATACTTTGGGAAATACTTCTTTCCGACATCATAGTTCAACTGATAATAGCGATCATCCGTGACATTTGTCTTAACTAGCTTCAAATAGCCGCCGTAGTTCGTCAACGCAAGAATCATTTCCAGAAGAATAATAAAAAGCACCGGTACAAGTAACATCAGAACGGTAAATAGCGTTGCCTTTTTTTTAGCCAAGGGTGCGGAAGTGGATTTGGGTTGTTGATTAGTGGATTGCTTGCCTTTTTTGTGTTTTTTTGCTTTCTTGCTCAAACTATAGTTTTCTCTTTTTATCAACAGATATTACAATAATACAAATGTCTTTCAACAAATGAAAGATATTTTTTTCAATATTCAAAAGAAAGCCCCCATGTTCCGGGGCAGGAAAATGAGGGCTATTTGTACAAATCTACTTCAACAGTAATAAGCGCTTCGTATCCTGATAATCACCGATATTCAAACGGTAGAAGTACATACCGCTCGGAAGCATGCCATTGTGCGAATCCATGATATTCCACAGTACTTTGTATGTTCCGGCATTCTGGTATTCATTGACCAGCGTTGCCACTTTTTGACCGAGCAGATTGAAAACGCTCAGTGAGACAAAGCCGTCCGTAGAAATTGAATACTCGATTGTCGTCGATGGATTAAAAGGATTCGGATAATTCTGTTTGAGTACATATTCTTTTGGCTTTTCTATATTCACCATTTCAACAGAAGTAGCGCAGGTGGTATCGTCATTGATAATGCCGCCGTCTCGGGCTTCCACGGGCAGCGGACTCAACGGAACGCTATTCCAGGTATCTATGCCAGTCTGGAAATTCGCGGGCCATGTGCCATCCTGATTTTTGCGAACGTAACGCACGCGACGTCTGCCCGTCGCCTGTGTATCGCTTCCTTCTTCGTCGACACCTGCCCACTGCAATTTATACTGAATCCAGTTCGGCGCCGGTCCGACAAGATCGAAATTCAGTGTGAAGATCTGATCGCCGTCCGGGTCTTCATATCTGGCAGCATTGGTGTCGTTATCCGCATTTGCAGTGCCTGTAATGAAACGCCAGATCGGATCCTGGGCGTCCAATTGCAGCGGTCCGCCCTCGACCAATCCCAATGTCGGATCATTCAATGCACATTTCATGAAAGCTGTCATTTCGACACTGACTGTGGTTCCTTCCGGGATCACATCTTCGACGAAAATATCATTGAAGAATTTGGTGGGAACAGTCTGCTGCTCCTGTTCGCCAAAAACATAGAACCTGTTGGCGCCACCGGTTGATGCCGGCTCTTCCCAGCCGCTTTCCGGGACGTCGCGGGTTCCGCCCTGGTCATCATAACTAATGAAGAATTTATAAGGCAATGCCT
>WJJN01000226.1 GCA_014729735.1 Candidatus Zhuqueibacterota bacterium | reverse complement strand
TCTTTGATCTATAAAATACTTTCTGTCCAGATAATCCCGGACAGTATTTTCAAAAAATCTTACTCGTAACTGCTCGTCATTCTCGTACAATAGAATGCCATTTTTCAGGACGTTGTAGCTTAATTCCAGCGGCGTTTCATTTAAAAAAACAAGATCGACCTTTTCGGTGTTGAATACCTGATATAATGCTGTCAATTCTTTGAGCCGCAAATCGAATAAATCAGTCGGCGCTTTTTTGGTATCAATATATAAGGCAACATCAATATCGCTTAATGGCGTAATTCTATTTTTTGCCCGTGATCCAAAAAGGTAGCCGAATGCAATGTAGGATTTAATGGCACAAAAAGCGGTGAGTTTCTCTTGTATTTGTTCGATTGTTAAATTCATCACAATTCATTTTCTTTATTTACTGTTTTTAACATCCATTCACAAAATTCTGCATAGTCGTGCAGCGCTGGTTGGATGCTTTGAAATATGATTTTCAAATCCACTTTTTCATAGCCATGAACCAATAAATTTCGCATTGCGGCGGCGTCTGCCAGTTTTTTAGCCGAATCCTGTGGAAGCCATTTCAGTTCTCCCGCGCGCAAAAAAATCGCCCGCGTCGTTGTCGGGAGGCTTTCCTGTTCGAGAGCGAGTTTGTGCATCAGGATATCCGATGATGTCGTGACCAGTAATTCAAATATCCGTTCAATCGTGAAATGCTTATCCGTCAGAAAATCTTCATAAGTGATATTCTGATATTTTTTGAGCACTCGCAGGTATTCGTAAATTCGTTCGACTTTATTTTTTATTATTTCCGGTGACATGTTTAAATCGCTCCCGATTGATTTTTAAAGACAAATCCTGGTATTTTGTGAGAAAGGGGACATCGTCGTACATTTTAATCGCGTACATTTGCCATTCTATAAAAATATCCCGGTTGGACACAAATAACGGTTTCCCTTTCAACATGATTTCGTGCAGCAACAGCGGCGACATGTCCCGGTGCAATATCGTCAAATCTATTTCAGCCTGAACCAGATCTTCCAGCTCACCGATTAATCGCAGTTTCAGGGCCATCAGATCGGTGACTTTGCTGTAGATCGCCAGATCCACGTCGCTGCGCGGGTGCACCTTGCCGGTGGCATGAGAACCAAACAGAATGCACAGATCAATCCGGTTTCCTTTGCACCAGTCAGCCAATCCGGATTTATCAATTTGTTGTTTTATTGGAAGCATTATTTTTAACAGATTAATTTTATTTTAATTAAAAGTTGTAAGTTTGTTATTAAACATACAAAAGATTTGTAAAATTATCAAGATGTTTTTGACATAACTATAAAAATATTCCTGTACAAGATGCTATTTTTTAGATAGAAGCGATGAAATAATCAATTTTTCTATTTTGATCAATCAGTGATGTGAATATTTAATTATAGTGTCCGGCTTGTAATGAATAACAAAATTGACAATTTGAATGATTCTTAGACAAGTCTGCCTTATCATCTTTTTTGGATGTGGAAAAGCATTACTATTTTATTTTTATCGACTAAAAAGTATATACATGTTCATTTGGCTGAACTGAAGAATCTGATGGTATTAAATTAATTAAGGCTGCCTGTCAATTTTGTAAGCAGAAATTCAAAACTTATTGTGTTTTACAGAGTGTGATCATTCTCTCCCCCTGGCTGTTCAGAATAACTCTTTAATGTTTTCGTCAGGCGCTTATTTAAAAAAAGAGTGTACTATGGAGTGTTAATGGGGTTGTTGACTGCAGATGAAAGAGATCAGTTGTCTGACTCTTTCGCACATGATGCTACTCTCGCTGATTCCACCGTTAGTAACGATGGAATCAGTATTCGGGTATCGAATCTCTAAACTATTAATATCTTAACCTAAAATAAATCGTTAGTTACGGTCACTATTGATTAGTTCAGGGACTATCAAAATTTTTCCAATAATTTTTCCATTTCTTCGTGGTACAATCTGCTAGCAGTTCTCAGGGAGCCAATTAGAACCTGTTGCGAATCAACGCATACCCCGTGATGATATTTACCATTACAAAGCGAGGTCAATATATGGAACTGATTATCACTGGTGATAAGTATTTCTTTAAGATTCCCGCCCTGCATAATTTCTACTGCCTTTGAAACCTTTAAGTAAGATTCTGTAAAAAGGGATCCTGCATTGTCGATATTAAATTTTTGGTCCTTAATAACACCAGCAATTACCATCCCGGTTTCATTGTCGGTTATGCCGGTTGCAATTAATCCCTGCAGCTCATTAGAAAATTTTTCTAATAATTTTTGTACTTTCTCGGATTTTGTTGACATTTAAAATCTCCTTTTTTAAAATCAGTAAAATTATTTTGTATTTGTTCAATTACATAATACATATTACGCGATAGTTTTGCTGAATTTTTTAATGAAGACAGGTTCATTAAAGGAGGGTGCATTGCAGTTTCAAGAAAGCATACAAAAAATCCCCCCAAAGGTGTTAAATGTACGGGCGTGATGCCCTGGGTACACGCGATACACGGAAGTGTTCGCAATTTGTTTGTTGAACATCCTTTGGGAGGTACTATAATATTGCAAAAATAACCGAATAAGTCAAGCGAAAAGTTGATCTTACTGCAAAAAGTGAAAAATTTTATCCTGTGCCTAAGCTTAATAAATATTGTGATATAGAAAAAAAGAAATCAGGCTAAACTATCGGTTTTTTCGATCCGATAAAATATTAGCTTGTTTTTTTGGATTTATTTTATTATAGTATAGGTTCTATTGCAAAAACGACAACACGATTCACCAGGAAAGTAGATGAAAAACAGACTGAAGTTTTTAGCCGGAATTTTGTTGATAATACTGAATTATCCTGTGGGATTTATCGGAGTTGTTCTTTCAGGAACGGTGGCGGTAAAGACACATAATTCTGTATATTATGCTTATGGTGCCGGGTTGTACGGCATCAGTTGGTTTATGTTCGGACTGGGAGCATTTTTATCAGGACCGGAAGGCATCCGGTCTTTTAAACAATGGATTTCCAAAACCAAAAGTAATTTGTCAAAGATTTTGAAGCGGGATTAGGGATTATTGCTTTAATCCTTTGATTGGAAAGAAGCTTCTGAATTACCTCGACATGGAGCCTTCCATTATCTTAACTCGTGACAGTGATCAACTGTCCCATTTTAGTGTCTCATTTAATCGAAACGTGTCTATCGCATTTTTGATCCAATCATCAAATCAATTCCCCGGAAAATATCGATTTCTTCGGTTGTTCCGGAAATCTGCTCTAATGAATTGTTTTTAAAATAAAAAAGGTATAATATTTGCTCTCAGTATCGTGTTTAGAAAAGGAGAGCAAATATGCGTACAATTTACAATTGTCATGCACACATATTTACCAATCAGTGTGTGCCCGAACAATTTTTACCATTCGGACTTATCCGGTTTTTGTCGCAGCAAAAGTTCAGTCAGAAATTGGGTAGATTGTTGAACCGCTTGAATCCCCGAAGCAATGATGATATTTTTGACCGTTATGCTGCATTTATGAATATTGGAAATTATCAATCTCAGCAGGAAATTTTCAATCTGCTCAGCGGATTTTATCCCCAGACCACAAAGTATGTCTTATTGTCGGTGGATTTCGATTTTATGGATGCAGGCAAATCGCCGAAATCTCTTCTCTCCCAAATCGAAGAGCTTGCCGAATTGAAAAAGGACGAACATTATCGCGAACGGATTTACCCCTTTATCTGCGTTGATCCGCGGCGGAAAAATATCGGTGATCTGGTAAAAGAATATATCGAGGAACATCATTTTGCGGGAATCAAAATGTATCCGCCGCTTGGCTTTTATCCGTTTGATAGAGGATTGGATGAAGTTTATGAATATGCCCAATCCAACAAAATTCCGATTATTTCCCATTGTTCGAAGGGCGGCATCAAGACCCATGCAAAAATGAGCAAACAGATCAAATCGCATCCAAAGACTGGCGTTGAATTTAAAAATGAAGATGAGGTCAAACTTAGTTTCGCCCATCCTGATAATTACCGCTATGTGCTGGATAGGTATCCGGATGTGAAGATCGATCTGGCGCATCTGGGAGGTGGTCCCGAGGTGAAGAATTATCTGGTGACTCCATGGTACGAAGAAACCGAAAAAAGCTGGTTTTCTGCGATTATCGATTTGATCAGGGAAAGCAACAATATATTTTCAGATGTTTCTTACACCATGCATGAATACGAACTATTACCCGTGCTGAGCGTGATTCTGAGCGATCCGAAAGTGCGTACGCGTATTCTGTATGGCTCGGATTTTTATATGGTGGAAATGGATAAATCCGAGCGAGCATTTTCCATGAATTTGCGCTCCTATATCGGAGAGGATAATTTCTGGCAAATTGCAGAAACCAATCCCGAAGAGTTTTTGAATATTACTGCTTAATACAGATTTCCGAAGTCTCGAGACTTCGGAAATCTCTCGTTCATCCATGACTTCGAATATGACAATCTACGAGTTCTATGATTCATACCTCATAGAACCGAATCTTTCCCAAAAGACTTTTCACGTTCGGGATAATATTTCAATCTTCTTCGTTTAATAATCATACGTTTAAATTAGATTTTCGGAATTTATAAAATTTCGGAAATCGTGTTTTTTGGCAGACAACCATTTATTCTACCGGAGAAATCATCATGCGACATTTTCATATTTTTATCATAGTACTGCTAATCATTGCACTATCTGCCTTCGCGCAAAGTCAAAATTACCTGGAAAACAGATTCGGCTGGGAGCTTTCTGGTGGAAAGGGGAGTTGGCAGATCGATCCGGAGACAGGTGAAGAATGTTTGACTGTTCAGGGGACCGGCAAGGAGGGAGATACAAATTACTGGCGTCTCGATTATCCATTCGAACCGAACACGGCTTATAAGCTGTCCGTCAAAGTGAGAACAGGTACCGGAGCTACCGGAACTCATATTCTCATTGGATCGAATCTCGTTAATCGGGATGTGTGGGTGAAAGGAAATTGGGAGAAAAAAGAATTTGTATTTGAGACCCCGGAAAAAACTGCCGGCTCTTATTTGAAGTTCGGTCAGTGGCGGGTGAGAGGAACTGTCTGGTTCAGGAATATCCAAATTCATCCGGTGCAGCCGGTGTATATTGTACAAAATGATTATAAATTAGGCAGCGGCGAGCGAATTCGGGATGGGGTGTATGAGGCGCTGTCGAATTTTAAGGGCTATGAAAGTAATTTCGCCCGCTATCATTACCGGCACGATGCATATTTTAACACGAACCGTTACGATCTGTATCTGGGGGATTACGTCATATTCCGGCATGAGATTGGCGATGGAGCTAAAAATCAAAGCAGCGGCACTGTGAAAATCAATGTGGCGTATTATGTCGACGGACAATGTACCGTAGAAGCAAGTGTGGATGGCGCCAGATGGGTAGCGGTCGGTTCGATTCGGGCGAGAGAACAGCGGACATTTTCGATCCCGAAGGTTCTTTATCCGACGGATGAAATTTACATCCGGCTACGGGCAACAGGTGATAACGCACGGATGCAGATTTATAATTATGAATACCAGGCAACGCTCAACAGAAAATCAGCCGATTTAGTCGGTAGTACTCAGTTCATTAATATCATGCAGCAAGATAAGGATGTGGCGGTTCAATTCGAATCGCTGGGGTCAGTGAAGCCTGGCAAGCGGCAATCTGCTGTGGTGAAGGTGCAAAATAAGACGAACCGTGCTCAGACGTATGAGATCGATTTCGATGCGGACGGCAAACGAGCCCGAAAGACTGTCAGGATCGATGCGGGAAAATCAGTAAATGTCGAGGTGCCGGTGGAAAATGAAATATCTGTCTCTTCTTCACGAAAGCTTTCTGTGAAACGCCGCGGGGCGTGGGGCGAAGCCTTCGTGGCTCAGGCGAATATCCAGGTTCCCTATCTTGAACTGGAAGATTATGGCAATCTGCTGTACTCCTCGGAGAAAGTGGGATTGTGGTGGACCGATGCGGTACGTAAAATAGGCAAGTACCGGGACATGCCGAAAACCGGAAAATCTGATGCAATTCAAATACACGCGGCACGAAATGAGTATGAAGCGGCGCAGCTCGTTTTGCGGGCGGAACAGCCACTGAAAAATGTCCGGGCAACTGTTTCGGATTTGAAAGGCAAAAATGGAATTATGATTCCTGCAGATCATGTACAGATTTTGATGGTGGATTATGTGCCGGTAAAAGTGTCATCCGATGCTGTTGGAATGCCTGCAGAGTGGCCCGATCCGTTGCCGGAACTGGAAGGCAGCTTTTCGGTAGCACAGGGACAAAATCAGCCTCTATGGATTCAGATAAAAATTCCGGCAGATGCGGCAGCCGGAGATTATGAGGGCGCGATAGAACTGCAAGCTCAGGATTGGACACAGGCTGTTCCTGTTGAACTTCATGTTTGGGATTTTGCGTTACCGGAAGAAACCCATGTGAAAACGTCATTTGGCTTTGCCCCGCAACTGGTTCGATTGTACCATCATTTGAAAAACGAAGCACAAATGCGCCAGGTGATCGACAAGTATTATCAAAGTTTTGCCGATCATCGAATTACACCTTATGACCCGTTTTATGGCGCCAGCGTTAAGAAGACCGTGGATAAACGTTCGCTTTCAGTCCGCCTCGACTTCAGCAAATTCGACCGGATTGCAACAAGGAATCTGGATAAATACAATTTCAATACATTTCGTATGAACATCGACGGACTGGGCTCCGGGACATTTCATGCC
>WJJN01000225.1 GCA_014729735.1 Candidatus Zhuqueibacterota bacterium | reverse complement strand
GATGCAACCAATGAAAATCAGACCGGATATTCGGATAATAACCCCGAAGTTACTGATGCGGATGATTTCTGGTTCCAGACGAAAAACAATGATCAGGAAGTGATCGATGAGATGCTTGCTGATGTCGTACTTAATCTTACGGGAAAATCGACATTATCAGAAGCCTGGGACGCGATGTTTCAGTATCATAACAAAAAGAAATATGGATCTGAAAGTTCGTACACATCGGGTCAAAAAATTTTCCTGAAAATTAATGCAACATCTCTCACGCAAGGTGAAGGAGGACATCTCTGGAGCACATGGGAGCCGACAGAATTACGTAAAACAATAGCAAACTGGCAGAATACCGAATACAATGTGCCGGATATTGTAGAAACATCGCCGCAGGTCGTGTTATCGGTTTTGCGTCATCTTGTTAATGAAGCAGGCGTGCAACAGGAAGACATCTATGTTGGCGATCCAATGAAAAACGTGCAAAAGCATTTGTTTGTGATGTGGAAGTCGGAATTCCCGAATATCAATGTATTGGGCAATGATATGTTTTATCACGGTCTCGATCTGGCGGCTCTTGACCGTGTTCCGGTTGAACCAACGTCCGAAAACGTAATTTTTTATTCGGATAAAGGTGCGGTCATGGACGAGGCGATTGCCGACAGTCTCTACACCATTCATGAGCAGGCGGATTATATGATTAATATCGCATCATTAAAGGCACATGCTGCCGCGGGGATTACGCTTTGTGCAAAAAACCATTTCGGCTCGCAGCAGCGCGCCGCAGCAAGTCACTTGCACAAAGGCTTGGTCGGAGTTGAGAACGATAAACCGTATCGCTTCGATTATGGCATGTATCGCGTACAGGTCGATTTGATGGCTCATAGCATGCTTGGAGCCAATACCATGCTGTTCCTGGTCGATGGTTTATACAGCGCCATCGAAGGCTGGACAGGTGCGAGTCCCGTACGCTGGGAAATGGCGCCGTTCAATGATGATTTTACCAATTCCATTTTTGGCTCGCTCGATCAGGTGGCAATCGAATCGGTATGCTACGATTTATTGCGTACAGAATACGATGGTCCGGAAATGGAACGAAATCGCCCGAACTGGGCTGGCGTGGATGATTATCTGCATCAGGCTGCCGATTCCACCAACTGGGCTGAAGGAATTATTTACGATCCGGACAATAATGGCAACACCTTCGCGAGCCTCGGCGTTCACGAGCACTGGAACAATGCAACCGATATGCAATACTCACGCGATCTGGGAACCGGCGAAGGTATCGAGCTGATCAAGGCGTTTGCGGCAACTTCTGTCGCGCAGGAAGATGAGCTGCATCATCCGGTCTCATTTAGTTTAAAACCCGCCTATCCGAATCCTTTCAATGCAACAACTGTGATTTCTTATGATCTGGCGACTGCCGGTCATGTCGATCTTTCGATTTACAATGTCCGGGGCGAATTGGTGAGCTCGCTTGTAAACACGCATCAACAGGCAGGCGATTATTCAGTGCAGTGGAATGGAAAACTATCGAACGGAATGGATGCGACATCAGGTGTGTACACCTATAAGTTGTCCGTAAAAAGCAACGGTGGTCTAATTACAAAATCAATGAACATGACCCTTTTGAAATAGTGCTAACTGAAGTCCCCCTACGCCCAAAAGATGGCGCACCTTTGGTTTGAAGGGGGACTCTAAAAAGCTATAATTTACTTGCTTTTTAAAATGGCAAGGAAATCGAAATAGCGCGATTGCAATTCGTACTATAATTTGGGGCGTTAAGATGACTCGTTCATTATTAAGCATTTTGATCTTGTTACTACTGTGCACATCATTACCAGCTCAACTGATTCAGCCGAAACCATCTGAAAATTTCCAGCCTTACACATACAAGTATTCTATCGAAGAACTGCGCAAGAAATTTTCAGAGCAAATGATCCGGGAAGCGAAAACTCGAATGGCAGAGCTGCGTCGGGTCAATGAGACTGGCAGATATAAAGCAACCCTCGAATCGCTGGATCAGCATCCAATGCCGGAATGGTATGCGGATGCCAAGCTGGGCATCTTTTTTGACTGGGGACTTTACTCTATTGCGGGATACGGTGATAAAGAATGGAGCCGCGCCCGCTATCCGGATTGGTATCTGAATCACATGTACGGCATGCACAAAGGCTATCATCAAAAAACATGGGGCGAAGATTTTCACAGGGATGATTTCATTCGCCTGTTCACGGCAGAGAATTTTGATGCCGAAGAAATTGTGCAGTTATCCAAACAGACAGGCGCCAAATACATTGTGCCGTTCAACAAACATCATGACGGATTTTGTCTGTGGGATTCGAGATTCACCCATCGCGATGTTGTGGATATGCTGCCTGGCAGAGATCTGACCCGTGAGTTCATCGATGCATGTGAGAAAGCCGGTTTGTACCACGGATTCTATTTTTCGGTAGAAGAATATGAATATCCGATGATTTCAGAAAACGATGGAGATTTAACCGTCCGTCTGTGGTCGAAAAGCATGGCGCCGGATAATGCCGGTGTTGTGGAAACAGATGGCGAAATTTACACTGATTTCGATCCGGCGCTGCACAATCGCATGCTTTCCGGCAAAATACCGGTAACAGATTTTATTAATGAATACATTGTCCCGCAGGCAAAGGATTTCATCGACCGGTACAATCCCGATATTCTCTGGTTCGATGGCGAGTGGCAGCGCCCGGCGAGCTATTATAAAACGCCGGAAATCGTCGCATATTTCTATAACCAGGCTGAAGGTGCAAAAGAGGTCGTTGCCAACGACCGCCTGGGCAAGGGCACACGGGAGCATCATGGCGATTTCTACACCAGCGAAACCGACGAGGTTGTCACCAAAATGGATTACCCCTGGGAAGAGAACCGCAGCATGAGTGAATCGTACGGCTACAACCGGAGCGATTCACTGGAAAACTATCTTACGCCTGACGAGCTCATCGAAATGCTGGTGCGCATCGTGGCGAAAGGCGGGAATCTGAATCTCATAGTAAATCCCGATGGCAGCGGCAAAATCCCGGATATTCAGAAGAATCTCCTGAGTGAATTAGGTGACTGGCTACAGGTGAACGGAGAGGCGATTTACAACACGCGTCCCTATGAATCGCTCTGCGATAATACACAGCTCGGTCAGCCTGTGTGGTACACGATGAGCAAGGACAGCACTTTCGGCTATGCCATTGTGTTCGATTGGTCTAAGAGCGAGACATTCATCTGCACCAATGCCAATATTGTCTGGGAATCCGAAGTCTATTTACTTGGGTATGATAAACCTCTGGAATGGGTCGAT
>WJJN01000224.1 GCA_014729735.1 Candidatus Zhuqueibacterota bacterium | reverse complement strand
TTCGTCCCGCCGGCATTGCCGCTGCCGTAATCCCGGATGTCGAACCCGCGAAAAACTTTGGAAAAAATAATGCTCGTCGGGATCGATCCGATCAGATAACTTAACAGAATAATAACGATTAATGAAATCAAGGAAAATCCCCATTTTAATTATATCCTAAAAAGGCGACGGCCGCGGCTCCCGGTCCGGCATGCACGCCGAGAACCGGCGCTGCTTCAACTATCGGAATGTCATCCACATCAAACCTCTGTTTTAATTGTACTACTAGCCACTCCGCCAGTTCCACAGCATCCGTGTGCGCCACCATGAATTTTACTTTACGAAACGTTTTTGCTTTTTTCGTCGCCAGATTCAACGCTTTCTTGAGAGCAGATTTGTATCCAAATGCCTTTCCCGAAGGTTTCACATGTCCGCCGCGGTCAAAGGTTACAATCGGTTTTAAATTCAGCACCTTTGCAATCGCATACTTTTGCTTGGATACCCGCCCCCCTTTTAGCAGATATTCGAGAGTTGGCAGCGGAACATACAAATACACATTTCTGATCGCCGTTTCAGTTCGTTTGATGACTTCTTCGAGTTTGCACCCTTCTTTTATAGCTTCGACTGCTTCCATAATCACCAGACCCAGTGCAATCGATACTGTCTTACCATCGATGCAGATGATTCTGTTTTCACCGAATGTCTCGGCTGAAGTTACCGCGGATTGAAATGTACCGCTGGCGACAGATGGCAAATGTATGGAAAGCGTCTGCTTGTATTTTCGAATCACATGCTCATATACTTCTTTATATGCACCCAATGCAGGCTGTGACGATGTGGGATGATATTCCGACTTCACTAATTTCGCATAAAATTCTGCAGTCGTAATATCGATTTTATCGCGAAACGTCTCTGGTCCGAACGCCAGTCTTGTCGGGATTATATGAACATCGTTCTCTTTTAGAAATGATTCTGGCAAATCACAGGCGCTATCGGTAACGATGCCGATTTCTTTTTGTGGATGAAAATGGGCGTGCTGCTGTGACATATCGTCGACTTTGCGCTTTTCGATTTTGCCGTACTGTTCCAAAATGCTGAAAACAGTTTCCGGTTCATTCGTGTGAATATGCACCCGGAACAATTCGTTCGTATTTGCAACAATGAGTGAATTACCGAGCGATTTTAAAAGTGATTCAAGTTTTTCTCGATCTGCTTCCTGGCTGGTAAAAACGCATTCCGTGCAGTATTGATATTCCAACTGCTGATGTTCAATCGTTGGAGACATCATATTTTCGATGTCGCTGATCTTTTCAGAAAGCACGATTTTGCCTTTATCGATAAAATGCGTAATGCCTTCGAGCAGATGAACGAATCCCTGCGCTCCAGCGTCTACGACACCGGCTTTTGCCAGTACTTTCAATTTTTTCGGAGTATCTGCAAGTGATTTATGCGCAGTGATAAGTGATTTTTGCAGGATGTCGGCAAAGTCCGAATGTTTGTGGCATAGCTCCTCGACCTGCCGCGACCAGTCTTTGATCACCGTAAGAATGGTTCCCTCGCGCGGATCGCTCATTGCTTTATATGCAGATATCCGTGCTCTGCGCACTGCATCTGCAAATGCCTTTGTAGAAATTTGCAGCTTTCCATTGAGCGATTCGGCAAATCCGTTGAAAAACTGTGCCAGAATAACTCCGGAATTTCCCTGTGCGCCCATAAGAGCTGATCTCGCCATTCTCAGGCTCACTGTTCCGATAGATCGGTGGGAGCAGGACGCCAGGTCTTCCGAAATATAATTCATCGTCGATGCCATATTGAGTCCGGTATCGCCATCGGCGACAGGGAATACATTTATTTTATTCAAATGATCTTGCATCTTATTAACAACGTTGGTGCCCGCAATAATTGCCTGTTTTAATCGAACACCATCGAGATAACGTATCTTCATCAAACTACCTTTCTTCCAACAATTCACATGTTTTTTGTCTGATCAAATCCCGTAACTGGCTGGTATTTAAATGGCGATAATGTTCGTATGGTACAACATTGCCAATTCTCAAAATCACTTTCCCTGGTTGCACTAAAAGGCTGGTGACTTTCTTTATTTGATACAAGCCGATCATTGCCGTCGGTACTATATCAGCTTTTGCCCGCATGGCAAGATGAAACGGACCTTTCATAAACGGTCGTAAATTGCCATCCCTTGTGCGATGCCCTTCTGGTAATATAATAATTGAAACACCCTTTTCAAAGGTCTGTTTTGCTTTATCCAAACTTTTTAAGGCACTACGCGGATTTGAATGGCTGATCGGAATGTTACCATACTTTTTTATGATTGTACCCCAAATCGGATATTCGAAATGCCTGTCCAGTTCCACTCCGCGGGTTATATTGGGAATGTAGCCGGTTAAAATAAACACATCGAAAATGTTTATATGATTGCTGGTGAAAATGTACGGCTTATCCGGATCGATCTTTTCCAGTCCTTCAACTTTTACGCGGATGAAAAACGTTTTCAGAAACAACCGGGAGAAGGTTTTGATGAATTTGTCGCATTTATATGACTTGCAGATCATCGTTACTGAAATGACTAAAAGCGCCAGTATCAAAAAGCTAATCAGCCCGGAGATATATATAAAAAATGATATGATATATTTCATTAGCCAAACATCCGGATTTTATGTGGCAAAATTTTGACTTCAATTGGAGTGGAGCCGAATACTTCTCCATCGGGTGTCAATATTTTCGGATTATCAGTTTTTGCGATAATATGTTTTGCTTTGAATACCTCCACTTCATCCATTTCCACATGTGTTCCTTTGAAAATTTTTGGAAACGCTTTCAATAATTTGATTCGTGTGACATTTCGCAACAGGATGACATCCAGATAACCGTCATCGATTTTTGCATCCGGCGCCATGATCATGTCACCACCGGTGCAGGTTGAATTGCTGATTTCCACAAATGTGTTCTGCCGGTGATAGGTCGTGCCATCTATAGTGATTTCTAAATTAGAAAATGACAGAATAACAACTTCTTCCAGCACACCAAAAATATAGCTAAAATCACCGAACATTTTGTATTTTCGGGCGCGGTGTGCTACATTAGCAACAAAGCCGAAACCCAGCAGATTGATGAAATAATACTCGCCGTCATCGTAGGTAAAATATCCGACGTCGACAGGACGAGTTTTTTGTGCTAAAATTTTATCATAAGCATCCTGCAGCGTCAAAATTCCCAAATCTCTGATGAAAGAATTACCGGTCCCCACAGGTATCTGTCCTAATGGAACCGAAAGCTCGCTGTGTGTTTTCAATAAACCGTTTATTATTTCAAATAAAGTGCCGTCTCCGCCGACGGCAACGATTCCATTATAGTTGTCCACATACACATCTCGCATCAGGTCTGCAATATGTCCGGCATAATTGGAGATCAGCATTTGGGTTTCGATATCATGAGATTTCAGAAATTGAGCAGCCTGTTCGGAGACTTTTAAGCCTCTGCCTTTTCCGGCAGCGGGATTTGTGACTAACAGCAGCTTCATAAATTTTTTCCTGCAATTAAGTTATTGCAAAAATTTAAAAATTTGAATATGCAATATAAGAAATAAAATTCCTATTTGCAAATTAAAAATTTATTTCTATATTAACATACCTTTGCAAAGGATTTTAGCCCCGTCCCCTGAACTTGTCGAAGGGGGCGTTTCGATAAGCTCAGGCTTAGCTATCAGGAGGAATTATTGAAAATGATCAAGATTGACGGTTCACTCGGCGAAGGCGGCGGACAGGTGTTGCGAAGCAGCCTGGCTCTGTCGATAATCACTGAGCAGCCGTTCGAGATTTATAATATACGCGCGAGACGCAAAAAGCCGGGTTTACAACCACAGCATTTAAAATGCGTGGAGGCTGCTGCGGCTATCAGTCAGGCGGAAACGGATGGTGCAGCCCTTGGCTCAACGCGGCTGGTTTTTAAGCCAGGAAAGGCAGTTGCCGGAGATTATCACATCGACATCGGTACTGCCGGATCGACATCGCTTGTTTTGCAAACGATTTATTTGCCACTGGCATTTTTACAAACCGAATCAAATATCATTATCACCGGAGGGACGCATGTGCCCTGGAGTCCGGTATTTCATTACCTCGAATTCCAGTGGCTGCCAGTTTTGGAACAGATAGGATTCGATATGAAATTGTCGCTACAGCAGGCGGGCTTCTATCCCAAAGGCGGCGGCAAAATAGCCTCACAGATCCGACCGGTTTCGGAATTGAAGAATATTGAATTAACAGAACGGGGAAAATTGCAGCAGATTTGGGGCATTTCCGCTGCGGCAAATCTAAATGCAAGCATCATCGAACGGCAGAAAGCGCAAATGCAAAGACGATTGTCCCGAAAAAACATTGAATGTGACATTCGCAACGAAACCATGCCCTCCCGTTGGAAAAATACCATGGCACTGCTATTCGCACAATTTGAAAACGGAAGCGGTTGTTTCACGGCTCTGGGGGCTGTGGGCAAACGGGCGGAAAAAGTTGCGGATGAAGCATTTACGGGATTATCGGAATATTTGTACACCTCCGGCTGCGTTGATAAATATCTCGCAGATCAATTGTTGTTGCCGCTGGCATTCGCCACTGGAAAATCACGGTACAGCACATCAAAGATTACCCAACACCTGCTTACCAATCGTGATGTGATTAGACCATTTACTGACATCGAAATCCATATCAAAGGAAATCCGGGACAGGAAGGTGTCGTGCATATCGGTTAACCGCGCTATTCGGAAATGAATATTTTCCCACCAAAGGGAGCCATTACCAGGTCCCACTTGTTTGGCTGTGCTTGCTCTGTCGATAAAGTCTGAATATCGAAAGCATTCCAGTTTTTATTTTTAACCGCTTCCAAATTCAGCGAAACTGCAATATCAAAATCCTTCAAATTAAGGACCACGACAGCCTTTTTATTATCGAGCGTGCGGCTGAAGGATAAAATATGATCCGGTTGATCGTTTTCCAGAATTTCGGTGTCACCAGCGGTGAGAACCTCATTTTCCTTTCTCAGCGTAATTAATGAATTATAGAATTTTCTGGTTTCGTTGGCACCCTTTACTTTCCAGTTGATGGGATTTTTATCGAACAGTGTCAAATGTTTGGGATCGCCTGTTTCCTGACCATTATAAAGCAATGGAATGCCATCCAGTGCAAAAATGATGGCAGCATACGGGCGGTACGATTTCGCACCGAATTTATAGGTGGCACGCGCCTGATCGTGGTTTTCGAGGAAACGGAGCCGCAATGCATCCTGTGGAAATTCCTGATTTCGCCGAGTAATCAAATCTGCGACATCAGCGACTGTGGCGGATTCATTGTAAACTTCGTATAGTTTGTAATACAACACCCAATCGTACGTCACGTCGAAGCTGCTTAAATGCATTTCCGGGTCTTCCCATTCGGCGATCATTAGAAATTCGGGATTAATTTTCTGCAATTCAGCGCGAAGCTCGACCCAGAAATCTTCAGGAACCATTCCGGCGACATCACAGCGGTAACCATCGATCTTGAATTCTTTTGCCCAATACAAAGCAACATCCATGATATATTTTCGGAGCTCCTGATTCTCGTAATTGAAATCGATGACATCAGACCAGCCGGGGACTTCCCTGCTGAAATTACCTTTATCATCCTGCTTAAACCAATCCGGATGATTTTTAACTTCGATGTGATCATTTGCTGCATGATTCGCAACGAAATCCATCACAATGCGCATATCCAGCTCGTGACAGGCGTTTACAAGCTCCAGGAAGTCGTCCTTATTGCCAAATTCAGGATTAATGCGATAAAAGTCGCGAATCGCATAAGGACTTCCCAACGGTCCTTTGCGCTTAAGATGCCCAATCAGATGTATTGGCATCAGCCAGAGAATGTCGATTCCGAAGTCCTTGAGATCAGGGAGCTTTTTCATCAAAGATTTCATCGTGCCGTCCTTGCTGAAAGAGCGCAGATAAACTTCGTACATGATGGCAGATTTAGCCCACGAGGGAGAAGGCATGCTGTTTAAATCCTGATATGACTTATCTCGCTCGATAATACCAAACTTTTCAATCGATGTGATAGGCATTACGGTTCTCCTATTATGGCATAATATCTTTGGATTGTAACTTATTATGAGTTGAATTAAAAACACAGGCATAAGAAAAATGACTTTCTCTCCCCCGTATCTTTGCTAATGCCTGATAATAATCAACCGGTCGAATATACTTATTTCTGCTTGATTCATGAAAGTCGTGAAAACAGGATATCATTTTGAACCACATGTTTATGTATTCACTTACATCAACATAAATTAGCGGTTCAAAATCGATCCGGTCTTCATAATGTTCAGTAAAAAAAATTTTGCATTTCTCTTCGTCGATGCGCTTATCTGAATTGAATTCGCTTAAAGCTTCTTTAACCATCCGATGAGCAAGTGTGTGATCCGGCTCAAGGCTCTTTTTCCAATGCGTAATTACGCAGGTCGGTTGAAGTTCATTTAGCAGCTTTAAAACGAATTCGATGTTCTCCCGATTAAATCGATAGTCCTCTCTCTCGATTATATACGATATGACATGTGCATTAATCGTTGATGCTGCGTCTTCAGCTTCTGTTTTGAGCTGCTGAAAATATAGCCTGTTTGCAAACCTCGATGAAAATTTGGGAGAATTTGTCAAATGAACGATGGTAACTTTGTTACCTTTAGCTCTGTGCGCTGCCAACAACGCTCCGCAACTGATTTCCATATCTCCCGGGTGCGCGCCAATAGCAACAATGTGCTTTTTTTGCATTGTGATGTGCGTCCTGATGTTGTGTGCAATTCAAAGGTGCGGTGAAATGTCTTAACGCAAATATAACATCTTTTTGATTTTCAGGTTGTTCCCAGCCTGAAGCCTATAAATATAGACTCCTGTTGAAACAGCAAATCCGCTATCACTGGTTCCATCCCAGCGGACGCGGTATGAACCGGTTTGTCGATTCCCGTCAACCAGGGTTTTCACCAGTTGTCCGTTGATATTGTAAATTCTCAACTTGATATTATTTGGTTCTGCCAGATCAAACTGAATTGTCGTCAAATTATTAAATGGATTCGGATAATTATCATAAAGTACAAATGTTTCCGGCAATTCCGGTTCGTCTCCCGGATTGATAGTCGTATCATACGCATGGAAAAAGAAAATCTCGTCCGGTGCGAAATGCGGATGTAATTTATTATCACCGGATTGATCTGCTGCCGAGAAATAAATGTTGATTTTCGCTCCTCTCTCCTGCAGCGGTATCAGTGCCTGATACTGATTCACGTTACCGGTGGGATTGAGGGGAATTTGCTCGAAATTTGTGTTTTCGCCCACAGAGTAATAAACAAACAACGAATCGGCTTTCAATTCATTTTGGGAAAATATCTTGATTTGCACCCGATGACCGCTTTCATCTGTTCTGACAACCGGCATGGGACTGAAAAACATGCCGTGATAAAAAACGGCATCGTATGCATTGATAATGCCCCAGCCGATTTGGTTATTCGGATTCGACGCATTGCTCGCTGTCTCCCGCAGCGCATCTCGAACCTGAAACGGTGTCAAATATGGGTGCGCGTTCAAAACCAGCGCCGCAACACCGGCGGTCAGCGGGCTCGAAAAAGAAGTACCATATGAGGAATTACTGTAATCCGGATATTTTCCCAACGTCACGTACCATACCTGCTGACCCATTGCGCAGACATCGGGTTTGATCCGACCGTCATATGTTGGACCAAGCGAACTGAAAAATGACAACATACCGCTGCCATTTACAGAGCCAACACTAATCACATTATTTCCATCAGCAGGTGCATTCATGTATCGCCAGGGATCATTGCCCTCATTTCCATTCGAGTTTACAACAACTACTCCTTTCGTGACGGCAATATCTGCAGCGATTGTCGTTACTGCAGTTTCGCCGTCCATATCTTCGTAGGTGTACCAGTCATTATAACCTAGCGAGCTATTTACAACATCGACTCCCTGTCCTTCCATCCATTCAATGCCTTCCACCCAGTAATCTTCTTCGATTTGAGTTTCAGACCGAATATCTTCTGTTTTACCGAGAATAAAATCCGCACCGAATGCAGGTCCGATTAACTTACTTTCCTGAAATCCACCAACAATAGAAAGAACTTTCGTCCCGTGATCTGTTTGGCTGCTCCAGTCCCCGTCTTCATCCTCGTTTTGAGTAACCGTATCCTTATTAATGAAATCGTATTCATCGAAGACATTTAATTCCGAAAAAGCTTCATGCTCCCGGTATTCGTAACCGGTATCCAAAAGTCCCACAAGTACACCTTCACCATTTACTCCCAATTGATGAACAGCAGGAACGTGAATGAGTTCATTTTGAGTAAACGAGTTTCCGTAATCATATAAATTTTTCGACGATTTACGGATAGCCGGAGCAGCGGATTGAGGCTCATCCTGAAAAATACGTCGTCGATATTGTGTTACGGGCTGGATCTTTTTTACAAAAGAGAGTGACTGAACGAGTTCGGTTTGCCGCGGACCGAGATAGGCACTGATAGCATTCAGCCACCTTGATTTTGAAACCGGTTTAATTTCATGATGCTGTAAGGCATCGAGATAGGGCTGGTACAACGGATAATCTGTTTCATCGATCAATTGATCCGGCGGCAGCATTTTCTGCCGCCGCTTCAGTGCCCTTGGTGTGATATGCTGCTTAATTTGCGCGGATTCTTTTGACAGGGAGCGTTCGGATATTCCCTTATCAGCAAAGAATATCCAATACTTTGCTGTTTGCTCCTGAGCAAACAATTCGAATATTATTGAAATAACAAATATAGTAACAAATAGTTTCTTCATTTAATCTCCCACCGAACTCTCGCGCACTGTTAAAAATCTGATTAGCTCATTGGTATTTTCAAGGCGTAGAACTTTTTGGACTTTCGCCTTTTAGCTATTAGCAATCAGCAGTTGGCTATACTAATTTTAGCAAAAAGCTAAAAGCTAATACCTAACAGCTTTTTATTTACTATAAACGATGCGAATTGCCAGGCAATTTTAATTTTCCACTGGATATTTTCTATTTTTCAACCACTCTCACTTTCGTCATCACCACATTTTCTAACGGGCGGTCACGATTGTCTCTTGGAACAGCCACGATTTTATCGACTACATCCATCCCTTTTGTGACTTCCCCGAAAATGGTATATTGACCGTCGAGATGCCGGATGTCTTTAACACAGATGAAAAACTGGGTTCCTGCACTGTTGATATCATGAGGGCTGCGGGCAGTGGAAACCATTCCGCGATCATGATGCAAGTCGCTGAACTCCGCATCCAGGCTATAACCGGCGTCTCCGGTGCCGTCGTTTGCCGGATTATCATCACGACTGCGAATATCGCCGCCCTGTATAACAAATCCCGGTATCACACGATGGAATGTTACACCATCATAAAAACCGGCATTTGCAAGCTTTTTGAAATTTGCACAATGATTAGGTGCCACCTCTTCTAACAATTCGAACTCGATTGTTCCCATTGTTGTGTGAATAACCGCTTTTTCGTTTTCGGTTACTGGTACATCGGGTAACTCCTGGACTTTCTGTATTTTTGCATTGATCTCTTCTTGTGTCAAAGTCTTGAATTCTTCAGAAGATTTTTTTCCATCACAACCAAATAAGACGAACATGAAAATGATTACAGAAAATATCCGGAAAACTCGCATATAAAATTCCTCCCTGAATTATGGTTATATGTACTTATTATTATAGTAACTATTCTTAACAAAGTCAAGCAAAAAGGTTTATATTTATATTGCATTTTAAAAGCAAAATTAGTAAAATGGGTCATGCGTAATCGCTCAATCAAATATGCAGAAATCGCTTTACCGATTCCTGTGGACCAGACTTTCACATACCACATTCCCTACGAATTATGTGAAAGTTTAAACATTGGAGCGCGGGTTCTGGTTCCATTTGGTCCAAGAAGGTTAACAGGATACGTGATTTCGGTATCAGATACGACCAGCCTCACAAGAGTAAAGCCAATCCTGGATGTGCTCGATGAACAGCCGATCGTTTCCAGCGAGTTGATGCGACTCGCACGCTGGATTTCCGAGTACTATTTGTGTCCGCTTGGAGAAGCTATCAGAGCAACAGTACCCGCCGGAACTAATTTGGAGTCTAAGATACTGATTTCACTAAATAAAAGCCGCAGCCATATCAGGGAGTATTCTTCTTACATGAAATCCGGTCATCAGAAGCGCGTTCTGGAAATATTGCTTGAAAGTGAAAAATTGACGATGCAGCAATTGCGCAAGAAAAAGGGGGTGACGAATCCGGGATTCGCAGTCAATCAACTGGAAAAACTGGGTCTCCTTCGCCGGGAGGTGGTACTTTCTTCGTTAAAGGCAAAACCTAAGCTGGAAAAGTGGGTTCGATTGACGAAAAAGATTGCTGCCGACAGCGAATTCGAAATTGTTCTGGAAGAATTATCTGTCAAAGCACCGAAACAAAGCCTTTGTCTGGAAGTCATTCGCAAGCATGGAGACGTCAGGCAACGGGATGTTTTGAAGAGTGCAGCAACCGGTCAGTCGACGATAAAGGCATTGATCGACAAGGGGCTGGTACAGCAGTTTACAAAAGAGACTATCCGCGAATATTATTCTGCGATGAATAATATTCAGCTAAAAGATATACACTTGAATGAATATCAGAAAAAGGCGCTTCACGATATCGATCAGGCGATTCATACCGGATTGTTCCATCCGTTTTTGCTTTATGGAGTGACAGGCAGCGGCAAGACCCAGGTTTATATCGAAGCGCTGCGCAGGACGTTATCCAAAGGAAAAACTGCGATAGTGCTGGTTCCCGAAATTTCACTGACCCCGCAAACTGTGAGCCGGTTCACCGCGAATTTTCCCGGAACTGTTGCGGTTCTGCATAGCCGAATGTCAACCGGTGAGCGATACGATTCCTGGCGCAAATTGAAACAAGGGGCATTAAAAATTGCCATCGGACCACGATCTGCGATCTTCGCACCATTATCAAATATCGGTCTTATCGTTGTTGACGAGGAGCATGAATCCAGCTACAAGCAGATGGATAATGTGCCCTATTACAACGCCCGGGACGTGGCACTGGTGCGCGGCAAGCTAAACGAGGCGGTCGTTATTTTAGGTTCAGCGACTCCGTCCATCGAATCCTATTATAATGCTAAAATCGGCAAATATCATTTATTGGAGCTTCCGACACGGATAGATGATATTCCCATGCCAAGTGTAAGAATACTGGATCTGTCAAAAATGAACCGTCGCGTTACGCGGGATAAAGCAATGATCTTGACAAGACCATTCGAAGATAAGATTGCCGAAAAATTGAAAGCGCAGCAGCAGATCATTCTTTTGCAGAACCGCCGTGGATTTTCTCCTTACATTCAATGCAAAGACTGTTCGTTTATCGAGAAATGCATAAATTGTAACATCACTTTGACATACCACAAAACATCACATCGACTGCGATGTCATTATTGCAATTATATCAAAAAAGCTCCGGTAGTCTGTCCCAAATGCGGCGGGTATGATATTATTTTCCAGGGAGTAGGTACACAGCGAGTGGAAAACGAGCTGCGCAATCGGTTTCCGGATGCCAAGATCGTGCGCATGGATTTGGATACTACAGCGCAGAAATGGTCTCACGACCACATTCTGCAGGATTTTGAACGAAAGAAATATGATATTTTGTTAGGAACGCAGATGATCGCCAAGGGACACGACTTTCCGGACGTTACGTTTGTTGGAGTAGTGTCTTCGGATACCGCACTAATGCTGCCGGATTTCAGGGCGTCGGAACGAACATTTCAGTTATTGACGCAGGTCGCCGGAAGAGCGGGACGCAAGGATTTTCAGGGAGAAGTGATCATTCAAACTTATGTACCGGAAAATTACGGAATCGTATGTGCACGAACCCATGATTTTAAGAAATTTTTTTCAATCGAAATTCAGTCCCGCCGGGAACTGAAATATCCACCGTTCTCTCGCCTCATACAGGTACTTGTAAAGGGAGAAGTCGAAAACGAGGTCATCTCTGCGATTCAGGCAATCCGCTCACATTTTTCAGGTAATGATTCACTGTATGAAATATTAGGTCCGGTGGCAGCGCCAATTTCAAAGATTCAGAATCTTTATCGCTGGCATTTTATTTTAAAAGTCGATAAGAAACAAGATCCGTCGAACAAGCATATTAACCAAATCTGGCGCGAAGTGAGGGCAAAAAGCAAAAAGATTCTATATAAAGAGGGAATCAAAATCAGCATAAATGTCGACTCGCTATCTTTATTATAAAAATTACTTTAATGAAAAAAGTAAAATTTCTCTTGCAAAACATTGGACAATACTATATATTATAAAAAATGTATTAACCCGCAGTTGCGACAGATCAGTACGGTTAATATAGAAAAAAACAATAGTAATGATTTATCTCCCGGAGACCTGAGTTGCGTTATGCGATTATATCAGATATCCATAGCAATCTGGAAGCATTGACTGCTGTTTGTAATGATATCGAACAACAGGATGTTGATGAAATACTATGTCTGGGAGATATTGTCGGGTATGGACCAGATCCGAATGAATGTATTGATATGGTAAAGTCGATATGTTCGGTAATAATTACGGGGAATCATGATTACGCCTGTCTCGAACGTTCGGAGATCGAATATTTTAATGTGTTTGCAAGTCAGTCGATATTCTGGACAGTAGAGGTTTTATCCGATTCGGCGCTGCTATTTTTATCACAATTACCTTTTCAGGAAAATGTTGAAAATTTTAAACTCGTCCATGCCAGTCCTGATAGTCCTTCGATTTGGAATTATATTTTAACGCTGGATCAGGCAATATACAATTTTTCATATTTTGACGAACAGATGTGCTTCATCGGACATACGCACAAGCCGGTAATTTATGCCGAGACCGCGGAAAAAGATTATCATCTCGAACGAAAAAAAAATATTGAAATTGAAGAAGACAAACGGTATTTGATAAATGTGGGAAGCGTAGGGCAGCCCCGTGATTCGAACACAGCAGCGTCATATGCGATTCTTGATACGGATCGAATGGAATACGCATTGATGCGCGTTGTTTATGATTTTCATAAAACACAGAAAAAAATGGTGGATTCCAATCTGCCGAATTTTTTAATAGAAAGATTGGCAAGTGGTAGATAATTTTAATTTAAAGGGAGACCAATGCAAATGAACTTGAACAAGGGAGGAAATGGGCAGCCCATCGTCTTATCGGGTGAGATGTACAAATCGATTGCCGATGTGCTCACGGATCTTTCCTCCAAGACGCGGGCAAAAACGATTATTTTTGCCGATATGAATGGTCATCCAATTACGCAGCGTGGCCAGACAACTGAGATCAATATCCCCAATATGGCTGCTTTGGCTGCCGGCGATTTTGCCGCAACCGCTGAAATGGCTAAAATGGTGGGAGAAAAGAAACGCTTTAAATATCTTTTCCATGAAGGGGAAAAAACAAATATCTACCTCTCGAACGTCGGAGAAGGTTTTTTACTCATCGTTGTTTTTGACTCGGATATCGCCCTGGGAATGATTCGTATTTTTACGAAACGGGCAATCGACACATTAAGTGAACTATTGGCGAATGCCAAAGAAGAAGAACAAAAAGCGTCTAAATTTCTCGATGTGGAATTCTCGAACTACTTAAACCAGGAGTTGGATAAAGCATTCAATTTTTAAGATCATGTATATTAATTGGGCTGAACAAGAGATAAACTTAAAAATAGTTTACTATGGTCCGGGTCTTAGCGGTAAAACGACGAATTTGATGCATATTTATAATAAACTCGACTCTTCGATGAGGAGTGAGTTGGTTTCCCTGAGCACAAAAGAGGATCGAACGCTTTTTTTCGATTTTATGCAATTGGAAATAGGGGAAATAAAGGGAAAGAAGCCGAAATTTAATCTGTATACTGTTCCGGGTCAGGTATATTATTCAAATAGCAGAAGGATTATTTTGAATGGCGCTGACGGTATTGTTTTTGTGGCGGATTCTCAGAAAGAGAGAAATGATGAAAATCTCGATACCCTTTTAGACCTGGAAAATAATTTGATCGACAAAGGCGAAAGCCTGCAAGATATTCCGTGGGTACTGCAATATAATAAACGCGACCTGCCGAATCGAGAATCAGTTTCAGTCCTTCAGAAAAAATTGAATTTTTGGGGAGTTCCTTACTTTGAGAGCGTCGCCCACAGGGGCGTTGCTGTTTTCCCGACACTCAAAGAGATAATTAAACGCGTTATTGTACATATCCAATCGATTTAGTACATAATAAAAAGGAATATCATGAAAAAGTCACCACAAGAGCTGATTGAAAAATTCATGAGGGATGTGATCGGACAGGGTAATTATGAAATGGCATACCTTTTTTCCGAAGAGGGACTCCCGATGGCGGAAGTCCGCGGCGAAGGTCTGATTCCTGAAGATCGATTAGTCGAAATTTCCATGATTTTCCAGGAAATTATTAAAATGGCAGATGTGATGGGGGGAATCGATCAATTGAATGAAGTCATTATCGAAGGTCATAACAGGCGGAAGATAATATTCCGATTTTTTAAGGGCTTTGATCAGTCTCTGATTCTGGCTCTTGTCATTCCGCCAAGAAAGACTTACCGAGGATTGACAAATAAGCTTGTCCGAATTATTCAACAAATGGCATAATATTGAACGAATCCGCATTAGAACCGCATCTTATTTATTTAAGCATGCGGTTTTTTATTAAGAAAGCAGGTTTGAGATGAACGATGAAAGCAGGTTAAATCCGTCTCGTAAATCGACTGTTTCATGGATACTTTACGATTTTGCCAACACGATCTATTCGATGAATGTTGTGACCATGTACTTTTCTACCTGGCTCATCGTTGATCTCCAATTTAGCGATTCTTTTGTGAGTTATGCCAATTCAATATCCATGATTTTCGTGGCGCTTACAATGCCGATTCTCGGAGAGATTTCTGATCGATACCGGCGCAAAATGCCATTTCTGATCTTCTACACTATAGCCTGCATATTAGCAACTGCCGGTATCGGAATTTCAGGACAATTGATAGGCGATCAGTCTGTGATGATTTTGTTTGCCGTTCTTTTCTTTGTCATCGCGAATTATTCTTATCAGGGGGGACTGGTTTTCTACAACGCTTTGCTTCCACAGGTAACATCGGAACGAAGCATGGGGCGCGTCTCCGGATACGGTGTAGCAGTGGGATACATGGGTTCCATTCTTGGTCTGGTTTTCGTGCTTCCGTTTGTGGAGGGCAATATTTACGGGCTCGAGATTCCGTTCATCCCGGCACGAGGCAGCGTTGCATCTTTTGTACCGACTGCAGTGTTATTTTTGATTTTTGCCATTCCCATATTTATTTTTGTCAAAGATCCTCCGGCAAAGTACAAAATAACCCAAATGCGATTAAATATTGTTCAATCTTTTAAAAAGGTAGTGGAGGGTTTAACAAATACACGGAAGTATCCGGGCGTAACACGTTTTTTAATTGCAAAATATTTTTATGAAGATGCCATCCAGACCGTTATCATTTTCATGGCAGTCTACGCGCAAAAAGTAATGGAGTTTTCTAAGCCGGAGACCACTACCTTTTTCATCGCCGTGATTCCGTCGGCGATTGTTGGCTCTGCCTTGTTCGGAATCATCACCGATAATATCGGTCCCAAGAAAGCACTGACCATTGTTCTCTGGGGTTGGATTATCAATCTAATGCTGCTGATTTTAACGATGAACACCGTGGTATTCTGGATTCTCGGATGTATCACTGGCATCTTTCTCGGCTCTACCTGGACTTCTGCCAGACCATTGCTGATTTCGCTTGTTCCAAAAGAAATGTTGGGTGAATTTTTCGGATTATATTCGTTCTCCGGCAAGGTAGCTGCTATCGCCGGACCACTGGTTTGGGCGTTGGTTGTGGAATTGTTCGAATCCCGAGGTACTGTGTTTAAATACAAAGCCGCGGTAGGAAGCCTGGTTATATTTATCGCGATCGGCTTGATTATACTGCATAAAGTTCCTGACATCTGGAAAAAGAAATAAATCTGAATAAATTTCCTCATTGTTGATCCATGTCACTTTTTCCAACCGATAATTTTATTACCTTACATACAACGACAATAGCGATGCATTGCGCAGTGTTGTATCACTAATGTACAGATAAACTAAGATTAAAACGAGACAGTTCGTGAATGCATCATCTTTAATGATATTCCTAATTTTATTAAAAATATAAACTAACGACGAAATAAAATACTGTCCTGGTCTTGGCATATTAATTGCAACCGTGGATAATGAAACTAATAAGAATCAGGAGGTTCCAATGAAAAATTTATTGTCGATGGCAACCAAGGTGATGGTAATTGTGATGGTTATTGCCATTTGCAATACTATGACTCACGCAGCGGCGAAAAATGATTTAGTAAATCGATTTGCCGAGATTCTGAAATTTAAAGCGGATTATCTTGAAAATCAAAGAAGCAACTCTGACACAAAAATAACTTCTCTGTTTGTTCGGTCGGCAGAAAAAAATTCAATAGACCTTACGATGTTAATAGCATATAATAGAAGCATTACCAGCGCGGCTCGATCCCTCACGAATGATAGAGTCACACCGCTCATTTTGTCCGTCTCAACGATGCCATTTGTGGAAACAAATTTTCAGCCGTCCGATTTTACATTTGAGCAGGACGGTTATCGCTGGTCGCCTGGAAATAATGAAAAAGCGTTTGATATGTTTCCTCTCGGTGAAGATGCATCTTTTGGTGGTGCGATAACGGAAAATGATGTTCAGCAGGGCGTGATATTGTTGCCTGGCTCATTCGATGTGAACAAGCCGATAAAAATTTCATACAAAAATTTCAAAAAAGTCTGCATGCTTAGATAACCATCGGAATAACTAACTGCGGGCATTCAGTTTTGTCTAAAAACAGGATTGGATGCCTTTTTTTATTGGATTGAGATAGAAAAGAAATAAAATACATTTATTAATAAGTAGTTTAGTTGAAAATATATAATCAGCTAAATAGTAATGTAATCGCTTGATAGTAAAATAGTTTGACAAATATTAAATATTTCACTTGACTTTATGGTATATAATTAGTAATATATTTATTATATAAAATAAAAACTGGTGGTCATAATTTAAAAACTATCTCAATTCCATAAATTATTATACTTACAATTGTGTAAACCAAACCAACGCTTTATATAACCATTTGTTTATTAAAAAATAGAATATATTTTTCGGGTTGAACACACTCCTCGCAATTTCAGCAATTTTTACATTAGAAATAGCAGCACTAAATTTTTTAAATTATTCTTCATTATGTTTTCGTAAACAAAAAGGACTGTGTAATGAGAAAATTTATTAAGATTAGTGTTTTCCTTTTGCTGCTAAGTTTCCTTTCTGGAAATGTTGGCTATATAACTCCGGAAACGAACCACGCAATTACTATCGTCTTATTCCTTTCATTAATTTTATTACATTTGCCATTTCGTGTCAAGCTAAGGTATTTACTGTTTAGTTTACCGGTACTATCATTAATAATTTATTTCATCATTATATCATCATTTCCTCAGCAGTTGAAACCATTCATTATTTTTGCGTTATGTTTGCTAGCATTTAACATAATTCTAAAAGACTCAAAAGATAAAAAACTGAATCAGATCTTTTTATTAACTACATTTTTCTATTTAAGCTTTTTGATATTTTATTATTTTGTGCCTGAAATTTGGCTTGGTCTCCAAAAATATGCTCATTTCATATCTAATATAATGGCAAATTTATTCAAATCGGATGCACTGTTCGGTAGCACTACTATTGGTCTCCCAATAATCATTTTAATAGCTATTTTTATTTTAACTTATTTTATTTATTCAAGACAAAAATCAATACTAAATTTATTAGTGTCTCTTTTTGCTCTATTGATTGCTCACATTTTAACTGCGCCCCTGCAAATCTTACTTACCGACCTGATAAAAAATAAAAATTCTTTTTCTTTGATATCTCCGATGGATTTGCTGATCGTTCCCTTTCTTTTAAGTTTAGTATCGATATATCTGTTAATTCGACGAACTAAAACAAGCAAAGCGGAATTGAAAGACAGACGTTTAAATATGAAATATTTTTATGTTGCGCTGGGATTTCTTTTTATTTCCATCGTCTTTCTAACTTTTCCGGAATTAAACCAACAGAAAAATCAGGAAAGAAATGTTTTTATTTACAGCAAAGGGATAGTAACCTGGAACAAACCTGAGTTTGGAAGATATGGCTTAAGGAGTGGTGGGATGTTTGGAATGCTACCGGAATATCTTAAATCATTAGGCTACTCTGCAGTTATGGATTCAGTTATTAATAATAAAAACTTACAGAAAGCAAATACTCTGGTTGTAATTAACTTAGATAAAAATTTTTCAGAGCCAGAGAAAAACACTATTATAAAATTTGTTGGGAATGGTGGGTCGCTATGTGTACTTGGAGATCATACCAGTTTGAGCGGAATCCGTAAACCATTGAACGATTTATTAAAGTTTACGGGAATTAAACTCAATTTTGACTCAGCGCATTACTTAAAACAAGACTGGCGGCATTCATTTGAATTACTTCCTCACCCAATCACACACAAAATAAAAAGCAATGCTGAAATCGGAATCTCTGTGGGTGCGTCGTTATCAATCCCTGCTGGAAACGCTGTTCCTCTAATCACAGCAAAATTCGGCTTCTCAGATTGGGGTAATGCGCTCAATCGGGACAACGCTTACCTGGGTGATCGTCGATATAATGACGGAGAATTATTGGGTGATATTATTCTTGTCGCGAAGGCAAACTACGGTAAGGGCAAAGTACTCGTTTTTGGCGACACATCATCACTACAAAATGGAGTTCTGTGTCGAAATTTCAAATTTGTGGATCAAACATTTAACTGGCTGACATCATATCAAAATTCTAAAATTAATAGATCACTAGAATTAATCGGA
>WJJN01000223.1 GCA_014729735.1 Candidatus Zhuqueibacterota bacterium | reverse complement strand
TTCAGAAAATAAAAGGAATTGGTCCGGCACTAGCAAAACGGATTGTTGAATATAGGGAAGAATTCGGAAATTTTGAAAATATCGAAGATATTAAAAATGTAAAAGGAATTGGTGAAAAAATATTTAAAAACATGCGTCAGTACCTATCAGTTGATTAGTATGAACATGATCATTTCCTTCTTAATCATCCTGATGCTGGTAATTAGTGTCGATTATGTCTTCGCGCAAGAAAATGAGTTGGAAAAGCTACTTGAAGAAGAAGCCGAATATTCGGATCAATCCGATTTATTGGAAAGACTGTTCGAGTTCAGGGAAAATCCGATCGATATAAATGAAGCGGATTTGAAAGAGATTATGCTGCTTCCCTGGCTTTCCGTGGAATTAGCGAATGCGATTATTTCATATCGCGATCAAAATGGAAAATTTAATGAAGTCGAAGATTTGCTAAATGTTCCTGGGTTTTCTAAAGATATGTTTGAAGATGTTCGAGAATATCTGACGGTTATCAATACATCTCGTTTTAAGGGAATCGAGATTAAGCATCGTTCCCGGATCTCGCGTCGGTTGAATAAAAGTATTGGTTTTATGAACGGTACATATTTCGATTCTCCAAATAAATACTACAACCGACTTAATATAAAATACAATAACAAAATCAATGTGGGGCTCGTTTTCGAAAAAGATAGTGGTGAGCGCCGGCTAAATGACCTGTCGCTGTATTATTTAAAATACAGTGATCCCATTGAAAAATATAGCTTTATAATTGGGAATTATCGCCTTGAATTTGGGCAGGGGCTCACGTTCTGGAATCCTTACGGTTATCGAAAAAGCGCAAATCCGGTTTATTCTGCAATCAAACGAGAGCGTGGATTGCTTGGCTATCAGATGGTGGACGAAAATGCTTCACTTTTTGGGGCAGCATCTCAAATCTGTTTAAAAATTTACCAGTTATTAATATTTTTTTCACGATCACAACTCGATGCGACTCGATATTCGGATGATCTTGTCACAAGTTTTTATGAAAGTGGTTATCATAGAACTCCGCTTGAAATTGCAAAAAAGGATGTATTGCAGGAAAATTTGATCGGAGGCAGATTTGTGGTTATTCCTTCAGCGACATTTAAAATCGGTACAACATATTATCGTTCTATATACGATTTACCAATTCAAAATCAAGATATTATCAGAAATCATTTTGATTTTAGCGGAAAAAGCAATTACATCTATTCTGCTGATTTCGATTTGATGTGGAGACAATTCAGAGCATTCGGAGAACTTGCGCAATCCAAAAGCAAAGGCATGGGAGTTATTGCTGGAACAAATATCAGACTTAATCCATTAAATTTTTTGGTATTATACAGAAAATATTCAAAAAGTTTTCACAGCCTGCATGGCTCGGGCTTTGGTGAAAGAGGAGGTAATCCCGCTAATGAGAGGGGATTTTATTATGGATTTAAATATAATTTTCTCAAAAACGCAACTTTAGCGGTATATTATGATATTTACAAGTATCCGTGGCGAACGTACTATGAAAACTTACCGACCGACGGAAATGATTTTCTGTGCCAGTTAGAATATAAAATCAATTCAGCTACATTAATTACAGTGCGTTACAAAAATAAACAGAGACAGCTCGCTGAAAATACCGCTGATTATTATGACAGAGATACTAAACGCTATTTTGATCAACTGAAACAAAACGTGCGATTGCAATTGGATTACAAGCCAATTTCTAATTTGAAATTAAGAGGTCGTTTAGAAAAATCAACTTATTCATTAAAGAGAAAAAGCAGCGGGATGTTAATTTATCAGGATATCAGATATAAATATTCTGACATTATGACAGTTTATTCGCGATTAACTTTTTTTGATACGGAAGATTATGAATCCCGAGTTTATCAATTTGAGAATGACGTCCCTTATGTTTTAACAAACCAGATGTTGTATGGTAAGGGCAGCAGATGGTATATATGTATGGTATTCAGCCTATTTGGAAAAATAAGATGCAGCATAAAATATTCTGTGACTGATTATGAATTTGTCGATTCTATCGGTTCGGCACAGGATAAAATTTTGGATAATTCGTTGCGAAATTTGAATGTCCAACTGGAAACACGCTTTTAATTATAATGTCTTTTTTTAATTTAGACACATTTAATTTTAGTATTGACTTAATTGTTTAAATGTATTATATTAGACTTTCAAATTCATTAAGTCAACGAGTATAAACTATGACTTTAAAATTCATTGAACGGATGCTTCCTCCGATATTAAGATTTTTTGCTCATTTCAAACAAAAAGATAAGGTAATTAGTATTCTCGATGTATTAGAACAGGCTACTAAAATCCTCATTATTATGCCAACAAAACTTGATGATTTTGGAACGGCATTGAATTATCTGCCCATTGTTCGTGATAATTTTCCAAAAGCAAAAATTGACGTTTTAACGTTAGATATTTACCGCAACCTCCTTCATGACAATAGCTTCTATGGCATGATCTTTGTAGAATCCAAAAGTATAAATATTTTTGGGTTACCAAAAAGGGAATTGGTCCAAAGAATATCAACGTCGGATTATGACATTGCTATTGACATGAACGATCATTTTAGTCTCATTGGTACTCATATTTGCCAAAAAAGCGGTGCAAAACTAAGAATTTGCCTCGAAGAATCGCGACGAGATCCGTTCTGTAACGTTAGTTTCCGCTCTCCGGAACGAGAGAATTTGGACACAAAATATCGAAAGCTGTTTAAATATTTAACTGCAAACGTTGGAAAGAGCGTCGCCAAATTTAACAGCTAATTTCCCGCCCAAAAATTGATCATACATTTACAATACATGCTTGTTTTTTAAAACAACATTGGAGAACACTATTTATGGCAGAGAGTGTTGATAAATTAAAAGATCAACTTTCCGGGCTTAAAGAGAAATATGAAAAAATCGAAGAAATAAATAAAGGTTTGAATGAGCGTCTTCTCGAGTTGTATCTATTGTACCAAATTAGCGTGACATTGAGCAAAAGCCTCGATTTAGAAGATATTCTACGTTCAATCCGAAGTCTGTTCAAAAAAACGTTCAATGTTGATCAATATTCTTTGATGCTGTTGGACGATACTTCTGATCAATTGCATATAAAGTCATCATATGGTATTCCGAGAAACCTGATACGGAATCAGTATTACGAATACGGGGAAAACATTTTCGGAAAAGCTCTTGAAAATCAGAAGGTAATTTATATTCCATATTTATCAAAAAATAGAGAATACAATTACTACAATTCACAGATTCAATACGATCAGGGTTCATTTTTAACCATTCCGATAAAGCCGGAGACAGGTCCACCGATAGGGATTATCAATCTTTATCGAAAACAAAATAACAGCTTTTCAAATCAGGAGCGTACCCTGCTATCTAAGATAGCCGAGCAGATCGGAAAAGTAATTGAGAAGACATTAATTTATAAGCATACAAAAGAATTATCGATTACAGACGAATTGACCGGATTATATAACAGACGGTATTTGAATCAGCGACTGGAACGGGAAGTTGTTCGCGCAAAGCGGTATAAACGACCGCTGACAGCGATTATGATCGATATTGACTATTTCAAGAATTTCAATGACCTGAACGGTCATTTACTGGGTGATGAAATCCTGAAAAAAGTCGCAGTCATTCTGGAGAACAATATCCGAAAAGCGGATATACTCGCCCGATACGGTGGTGAAGAGTTTATACTGTTATTACCGGAGATCACTAAATCCCAGGCATTTCGAGTTGCGGAGAAGCTGAGGCAAACCGTTGAGAGCGCCCATTTTCCGGAAGAACATAATCAGCCTAATAATCGCATTACGATTTCGCTGGGAATTGCAACGCTTTTGGAAGATACTTTTAGCGCAGAAGAATTGCTCGACTTTGCGGATAAAGCGCTGTACGAGGCGAAAAAGCTGGGTCGGAATCAGGTCGTGGGGTATCACAGCGATCTAAACGGCAGGAGCAATAAACGCGTGCTTTCGATGACGTCGTATGCTTCGGCGTCTGTTAAATAAATAGTTGATAATTAATTCTGCTAATTCCGGTTTTGTTCGCAGTTCGGAGTTAGCAGATTTTTTATACAAAGACTCTCCCCCCTTTATCAGCCTCACTATCTGAAAATTTGAAGAATAATAGAACGCTATCCGGAATCTATGTAACAGAATCTATACAATTTCATGCAGAGTACTAAATTCGGACACAGGAAAATTAATTTCTCATTTCTACTCATAATTGCGATAAACGCCGCTGTAAATACTTATTTGATTTACGGAAATCCATTGCGCTGGCAGCGAAATTATGATATCCAGCATATTAAACTCAATCTTGCTTTTGATCGACACAATAAATCAATAACCGGGGAAGCGACACTCACCATCGTCCCCTTAAAAGAAAATTTCCGGGATTGTATTTTTCATGCTGCGGATATGGAAATCCGTGAGATTCAACTGAACGAATCCATGGATGTGGATTTTGAAGCGGATTCTGAAATCGTGCGAATAGAACTGCCAAAGGAATTCTCGTTACAGGATACACTGGATATCAGGATTTCATATTTCACAATTCCCGAGCGCGGAATTTATTTCAATCTGCCGACGTCTGAAGACCCGAAAATCCCGTTTCAGATTTTCTCGCACTCAGAACCCATAGACGCCCGGTACTGGTTTCCCTGCTATGATCAGCCGGATGATAAACTAACATCCGAGGTCATCGTGACTGTGGACAGCCAATTCACTGTGCTGTCGAATGGGAAGCTTGTTTCTAAAAAAATAAATCAGAAAACCGGAGAGGTGACGTTTCACTGGTATCAGGACCAACCGCATGTTACCTATCTTATCTCATTTGTTATTGGCGAATATGAAGTCATCCACGACCAATTCCGGGATATTCCGCTTCAATATTATATCTATAAAAAGAATCCCGGTGACGCATTGATCTGTTTTGAAAAAACACCCGTAATGATCTCTATTTTTGAAAAGTTATACGGTATGAAATATCCCTGGAATAAGTATGCGCAGGTTGTTGTTTACGATTATGTATCCAGGGGAATGGAGCATACAACTGCAACAACCCTTACGGATAAAATTATTCATGATAGACGTACTTATATCGACATCAATAATGATGGCTTGATTGCACATGAGTTAGCGCATCAGTGGTTCGGGAATCTGGTCACTTGTGAGTCCTGGAAACATATCTGGTTAAACGAGGGTTTTGCTACTTTTTCGGAAATATTGTATGAGGAACAGGCGAGGGGCGCCGAATACGGGCAGTATGAAGTGATCCTGCAACAGCAATTCTATATGGAAATGGAATCGACTGATTTTTACCAGCCAGTGATTTACGATATGTACTTGCACCCGGAGGATATGTTCAATCATGTCGCTTACCACAAAGCGAGTCTGGTTCTGCACATGCTGCGCCATGTCATCGGCGATTCCCTTTTCTATAGAGGATTGCAGGATTATTTGCGGACGCATTCTTTTCAATCCGTGGAATCAATCGATTTCATTAAAATAATGGAGCAGACCACTGGCGACAGTTTGAGCTGGTTTTTCGACCAGTGGCTGAACAAAGGCGGCTATCCTCAGTTCAATGTCGAGTATGAATGGCAGACGCAATCAAATCTCGTCGAATTACGTGTTCGGCAGACTCAGAGCGACTCGACAGGAATGGTGCCGGTTTTTAAATTGCCTGTGGATTTCGAGATCGTTACCAGGAACGAAGTCATCAAAGAAACTCGCTGGACGCGCAGCAGGAGCGATACATTCCATTTTCAAGTGACTGCCCAGCCTAAAATGGTGCGCTTCGATAAGCAGAACGCTATTTTAAAATATCTCACATTTATCAAGACGCAGGATGAGTCTATTTATCAATTATTGCATGATGATCAGATTTCGGCGCGACTCGATGCTATAGACCAGCTTCAAAAAAATACGATTGATACAACCGCCACGATTGAAGCGCTTGGTTTTTGTCTGAAAAATGACAGCTTTTGGGCGGTTCGCGAGCGAGCCGCTGCGGCGCTTGATATATTTCCCGATGATAAATCTAAAATCGCTCTGATAGCCGGCTGCGCTGATACCAATTCAAAAGTCAGGACAACCAGTATTCGTAATCTGATGAATTATGATGATCCTTCGCTATTTCCAGTATTCAGGCAGCTTGTCGCGTCCGATTCCAGTTATTTCGTGCGGTGCGAAGCTCTCTACGCGATGATCGATTATCCCGATTCGCTCAGCTTTGAATTTTTGATGGATTTCGTAAATCAGGATTCTTTCAATGATATGGTGAGCACTGCTGCGTTCGAGTGCCTTCGTGAACTCAAAGATAAGCGCGCACTACCGATTGCGCGATCGTACGCCGCAGATTCACTGGCAGCTTTTTACCGCCGCTATTCCGCGCTTCGCCTGATCGAAGAAATCGGTATCAATGATCCGCAGGTAGAGGTTTTGCTGATCGGATTGTTAAATGACTATGATGAAAAAATCAAGCGAAAGGTGATTCAAATTCTTAGCAACTTCAAAACGCCGAAAACTTTGAAGGCATTGAAAAAATTTGACAAACAGGAGCTGAGCGACGGTGTTCGCCGGCGGCTTAGATACGCGATTCAAAAGATAGAAGACAGTCGGGGAGAACATGTTCCCGTTGATCATGAATTGAACTGATTCATAATTAAAAAGTTATTGCAATTTTAACAAATAATCAATATATTTACATTTTATTCTTAAAATCTCATACTGAATATGGTACTGAACAAACGATTTCTCAAGTTTCAATTTCCGGCATTGCTCTGGGCTCTGGCTATATTCGTCCAGTCATCAATACCATCGCTTAGTCCGCCTTCCATCGGAATTTCGGCGGAAGATAAAATTGCCCACGCAATTGTATTTGCAATTCTGGGCTATCTGATAACGCGGGCATTTTATTTCTCTGAAAATGACAGCCTGAGGCGAAACGCGGTAATTTTAGGTATAATTATCGGTCTGTTATACGGAATTTCGGATGAAGTGCATCAAATGTTTGTTCCGGGGAGATATCCGGAAGTTTGGGATGTTGTGGCAGATTTTACAGGAGTGCTACTGGCGCAGGTTGTTTTTCGATTTATTAAGAAATGAGTTGAAACACCACAATGAAAATGGTGCTTTCCAGAATAAATGCGCAAAAACGAATATTACAATAATAATCGCAGATAACATTTTATCGCCTCTTTTTATTTATTAGACACTCAATCAGGCGAGATGGTTGTTAATCAATATGAAAGAGCACGAAATTTTATATAAAATAGGATCAATTGCAGACAAAGCAGAAGTACGAGTCTGGGCAGTCGGAGGGTTTGTCCGGGACAAGCTTTTGAACATCTCCGGGAAAGATATCGATTTTGTGGTGGAAGGGGATGGTCCCGAATTCGCCCGGAAAGTCGCGGAGGAAATGGGCTGTAGCAATGTGGTCATATTTGAAAAATTTCATACCGCGATGTTGAACGTCCATAAATTTCAGTTGGAGTTTGTCGGTGCGCGCAGCGAAAGTTATGAAAAAAATTCTCGAAAACCGCATGTCGTCTCCGGCGATTTGAACACCGATCTGGAGCGACGCGACTTTACGATCAACGCGCTGGCATATGGTTTGAATGAAGACAATTTCGGAAAGATCGTCGATCCGTTTTACGGCAAGAAAGATCTGCAGGATAAAATTGTCCGTACACCTCTTGATCCCGAAATCACTTTTAAAGATGACCCGCTGCGGATACTACGTGCAATTCGTTTTGCCACTCGCTTCGAATTTCAGATTGAAAAGCGCACCTTCAATGCATTGAAGAAAATGGGGCATCGGCTGGAAATCATTTCACAGGAAAGAATCACCACGGAATTGTTTCATATTTTGAAAGCAGATAACCCCTCCATCGGTTTTTACCTGATGGATGACGCGGATATTCTGAAATATGTTTTTCCTGAGTTCCTTGAAATGAAAGGCGTGGAACAGCGGGAGGGATACCACCATAAAGATGCGTTCGAGCATACACTAAAAGTAGTGGACAATGTCGCCAGCGTTTCCGATAAAATCGAGCTGCGCTTCGCGGCGCTAGTTCATGACATCGCCAAACCCAAAACAAAAGAATTCGTTCCGGGTACGGGCTGGACGTTTCACGGGCATGATGAAATCGGTGCTCGCATGTTGCAGCACATCTGCAAACGGATGCGAATTCCCAACGCTATTCTCAACTACGCGCAAAAACTGGTGCGGCTGCATTTGCGACCGATCCATCTCTCTGATGAAAATGTCACGGATTCCGCAATTCGCCGGTTATTAGTGCAGGCAGGAGAAGACCTGGACGATCTTTTGATCCTGTGCAGGGCAGACATTACCTCCGGAAATCCCGACCGTGTGCGACAGCATCTGGAAAATTTCGATCTCGTTACCCAACGGCTGCATGAAGTCGAGGAAAAGGACAAAATGCGTGCATTTCAGTCCCCGGTACGTGGGGATGAGATTATGGAGGTGTGCCGTATAGAGCCGGGTCCCATGGTGGGTACTCTCAAAAAAATGATCGAAGAGGCGATTCTCGACGGCGAGATTGCAAATGATCATGATGCAGCGCTGGACTATTTGCTGTCAATAAAAGAGGACGCTCTGAAAAATCAGAATTGAATCCTTCCCTTCTTAGAGCACTCCCGGAATAAAAAATGAAATTATTGTTGCATTTGAAAATAATTGGGCTATATTTGTAATATTCAAAGAAGTTAGCGTTCAATCGATATTACAGGTATAGTGATGGACAATATAAATAGAGAACAGGTCAAACCGAAGCGGAAGCTCTACATCCCTCGTATGAGCTACAGCGCTTCCCGCGCGATGGCAGCAGCGTTCAAATCCATCGGCATCGACGCATATCCATCGCCACAATCCGATGCCCGCACGTTAGAGCTTGGCGCCAAATATCTCAGCGGGGACGAATGTCTGCCGGAGAAAGTCACCCTCGGCAATTTCTTGAAAATCGTGGAAGATGACAATTTCGACCCCGAACACACGGCATTCCTGATGCCCACTGCCGGCGGTCCCTGTCGTTTCGGTCAGTACAAACCGCTATTTGCCAAAATACTGCGCGACAAAGGATATCCCAACGCCCGGATTGTATCGCCAACCAGTTCCGATGGTTACGAAGGTTTTGGCGAAAACGTCCAGGAATTGTTGCGCACCGGCTGGGATGCTGTGATCGCCAGCGATATTCTTCGCAAACTTCATTTGCAGATTCGACCGTATGCCCATGAACGGGAACAGGCAAATGCACTATTTCAAGATAGTCTCAATGAAGTATGCGAAGCCATCGCCGAGCCCGGAATTTCTTCAAAAATAAAATTACAAAATATCCGTACAGCCCTGGAGCGGGCACGCGCCAAATACCTGAAATTGCCCGCGGATTTTGCACAACAGAAGCCACTTATCGGCATCGTCGGTGAAATCTATTGTCGTCTCAATGAATTCAGCAACGATTATCTTGTCAATAAAATAGAGGAACACGGCGGCGAAGTATGGATGACGGATATCGCTGAGTGGACCTGGTACACGAATGACGAGCAGCGTCTTCGTTTGATCCGTGCTGGCAAGCGATTTTCGCTGGACATGCTGAAAGCTAAAATCAAATGGTATATTCAGCACAAGGACGAGCACTTTCTGATGCATCCGTTCATCGGAGAGTTCGAAGGCTACGAGGAACCTTCTGATGTCCGGGAAGTGCTAGGTTATAGCCGTCCATATTTACCGCAGGAAGGTGCGCTGGGCGAAATGGTGCTAAATGTCGGCAAATCCATTTATCTGCAGAAAAAAGGCGCAGACGGGATTATCGACATCAGCCCGTTTTCCTGTATGAATGGCATCGTATGCGAAGTTGTTTATCCCCAGGTGAGCCGCGATTATGATAATTTTCCGATTCGTATTTTTTATTTTGACGGCACACAAACCGATCTGGACAGGGACGTCGGCATTTTCATGGAAATGGTGCGAACATATCAAAAACGAAAAAAACACCAGCGTGTGGTACCGCATTATTTTCATAAATAGTTATCTCATTAAGAAATCCTGTTTTCCATGCATAATTCAAATTCAATCCAAATTCTTTTTGATCGCGGAACGATTGTCATCAAAAACCTGCCGCCGGGACTCGAACCGGAGAATTGCGCTTGGGATAATCGAACGAACAACTGGCGCGCCCGGGGCATGTACTATTCCGATGTCATTCGCTGGCTTGATTTCAAGGAATTTTCATACAAAGATCAGGTACCCCGCTTTATAAAATTAAATGCAAAGCTCAATTTCGATTACAATCTTCATTATTATCAAAAAGAAGGATTGAATGCCTGGATCGATGCTAAATTCCGCGGATGTGTAATTCTGCCCACCGGCTCAGGGAAAAGCTTTTTGGCAATAAAAGCTATTCAAAAAGTAAATGCTTCCACACTAATTATATTGCCAACTCTCGATTTGATGAATCAGTGGTACGATCTTGTTTCCGAAGTATTTAATCAGGAGATCGGAATCCTCGGCGGTGGTTATCATCAAATCGAGGATATTACAGTCACAACGTATGATAGCGCGCTAAATCACGCCGATGTTTACGGTGATCGCTTTTCATTGCTTATTTTCGATGAGGTGCATCATTTGCCGGCAGAACATTATTCGCAGATTGCCGAAATGTGTATCGCTCCACATCGTCTCGGTTTGACTGCCACCTATTACCGGATGGACGGCTACCACGGGAAGCTGGATCGCCTGATCGGACCGGTTGTCTATAAAAAGGACATTCACGATCTGAAGGGCAGCCATCTTTCGGATTTCGAGATCGAGCGCATCAAAGTGGATCTCACGCCTAGAGAGAAACTGGAATACGATAAAAACGAGCTGATTTATGAGGATTTTATCAAAGAGACAGGCTACAAATTTCACGGACCCGATCTGGAAAAATTTTTAGCTGAAGTCAATCTAAAGCCGAATGCCCGAAAAGCGCTGCTCGCAAAATTCAAAATGAAAACCATCATTCTCAATGCTGCCCGAAAGCTTGATGTGCTGGAATCGCTTCTGAAATTGCACGCCAAAGACCGCATCATCATTTTCACGGAGAACAACGAGCTCGTCTATTCCATTTCATGCGAGTTTTTGATCCCGGCATTGACGCATCAAACTAAAACTATCGAGCGTAAGCAAATTTTGAAAAAATTCCGTAATGGGGAATACAGCGTACTGGTAACTTCCAAAGTGCTGAACGAGGGTGTGGATGTTCCCGAAGCAAATGTAGCAATAATCCTGAGCGGCAGCTCAAGTCCGCGGGAATATTTGCAACGCCTGGGACGCATTTTACGGAAGAGGGAAGACAAACAGGCGGTTTTATACGAGATCGTTACCAAAGGTACCCGCGAAGTACAGGTCTCTTACCGCAGGAGAAAATCCCATGCTTCCTAAGCAATTGCTGCGCTACCGCATCGAGGGAGATCATGTTGTTCCTTCTTACATCACCCGAAAGCAGAGTCCCCATTATTTAAGAATCGCAGAAAAACTCATCGATATTTATGAACGGCATCTGGGGAAAACGCGTCGTGAACTAGACGACAAGTTAATGCTATTCGAAGGCGAACGCCTGAATTACAAAGTCGTACGCGGGCTGGCGAACATTTTGGACAAGAACATCATCACCGGTCCGGCGGATGAGGAAAAGGACTATGAAAAATTACGGGAACGGCTGTTCGCTCAGGTCGAAAAACACCGTCCCGTCGTGCGATCCCGCGATCTGCTGCATACAAAAGTCAAGGATCATGTCATTGCCGATGTTTCGCCGGGAATTACTGGCGATGATTTGCAGATGCAGTTGTATGGTGATCTGAAAGCAAATCACATCATTAAGGATTGGGAAAGAAAAACTTCTCCTGAAACACTGCTTCGCCGCTACAATCTGCAACTGGCGCAGGGAATTCTCTACCGTGCAGAATCCATGACAATTCGGCTGCATGACAGCTATAAAATCGTATTCCGATATTTAAAATTATCTCGTTTGATGCACCGCATTTATCCACTGGAAAATGGGTACGGTATTTATGTGGATGGTCCGCTGTCACTGTTTTCGCGAACCATCAAATACGGTATTCATCTGGCAAAATTCCTTCCCGGACTACTATTGGCGGAAAAATGGGACATGCGGGCATCGATCCGGCTTCGGGACCAGGATGTATTTTTCCCTTTAAATCAGGATTGCGGACTCCATTCCCATTATCGCGACGCACATCCGTTCGATAGCTCAGTGGAGGAAATGTTTTACAAGAAATTTCAAAAAGCCGCGCCCAATTGGCAGATCGAACGCGAGGCAGACATCATCAATCTTGGCGATACGGTTTTGATCCCGGATTTCACTCTTATTTCGCCGGAAGGCAAAAAATTCCTACTGGAAATCATTGGATTCTGGACGCCGGAATATCTTTCCAAAAAGCTCGAAAAAATTAATGCCGCAAATCGTGAAGACTTAATCCTGGTGGTGAATCAGCAGTTAAACTGTTCACGTGAAGATTTCCGCGGGAAGGTTATTTTCTTTAAAAACAGGATTGATGTTGTGAAAGTTGTTGATAACCTTAAAACGAAATGAATCGCGTAAATGATTAGCAGACTAATCGAACAAATTTCCAGCTTAATATGCAAACCGCCAGACTAATTTCGAAAGGACTGTAGTGTCCTGGACATGTAATTTTGATGATGCAGTGGAAATGGTCTGATTTATCACAAAATAAAAATCACTTCCAATTTGAGGTATCCAGTTTATTCGAAAATTTAAGATGGCTTCCTTCTGATCATTGTTCCACTGAGCAAAGAATGACGAGTACATTTTTGTGCTAAAGTAATATGACATCCTTCCGCCAATTTCCCGTGTCACAAAATCAGTGAGCGGGAGGTCGATATGGTTTTGATCATAGCTTATCTGAATATTAAATCGGTTGGAAATATTTAAGCGTGAATTCCCCGAAAATTGAAATCTTTGCCCATCGAAAAATTCACCCCAGTTTGTAACAATTCGTCCGGATAGCTTGCGCCCTCCGAAGGTGCTTAGCTCCATTTCTCCCTGCGTGAACCAGTATTCCCCTGCCTGGATAATATTGCCATCATGAATATTAAAATCTTCATCGAGTCGCTCGAAATATCGGAATATTTTTATTACAAAAAATTCGCCACTGTTGGTATGAAAACCAAAGGGTCGCCAGCGAAACAGCGCTGACTCCGGCTCGTTCGTGTCATCGGTTAAATAATAATCCACATGAAATGGCTTGAATACCAGCATTTTAATTCCCGGAATATTCGGTCGTGGCAGGATAAACAGGCGCCAGAAAATCCATTTCACATTATTTCGACGTGTGAATCCCACCTGCGGATCAAAATTTTTCTGAACAGTCGAAATCGACATATCATATGTCATCAAATCATCGGGGTATCTCATATACAGCCTATAGGCATTGTTGCGATAATTGATTCCGTTTTCAGTATTAGATTGGGCAAAAGAACCGCCGAATTCCAAATTTCTGTTTCCCAGAAATTTTGATGTGATGTAATTCGCATCAAAGCCATATACCGTATTCCTGCCACTCGAAGAGGATTTATTTGTGAATAGTACGCCAATATTCGATTGACTCAATACATCACGCTTCAACCTTACGACCGAGTAATTCGTCGTTGGCTCCTCATTTTTTTCTGCTGTCTGCAATGTGAATGCGCCGACGTTATACGCACCGGATTTGCCAATGAGACGAACTCCTCCGATTATAGGTATTTCTTCCCTCCCTTTGATGCCAATTCTGCGACTGTAAAATATTTCATTTCGGGACCCCATTTCAAATCTAAACGTTTCAGCGCCTTCGAGAAAAAATTGTCGCTGTTCAGGGAAGAAAAGAGAAAACCGGCTGAGATTGATTCGTGCGCGATCTGATTCTACCTGTGAAAAATCGGTATTAAGCGTAACATTTAGTTTCAAAGTCGGGGTGAAAAGATAGTTCAAATCACCTCCGACTTTCGACACTCTTTTATTTGATGTTCCGCGTTCCCGCTCAGCACCAATGGAAGTATAGGGTTTAAATTCAATATCGTTTCCAGCCCGAATATCGCGTAATCCTACGAGATTGCCGGCTTGTGAAAGCATTTGCAAATTATAATGTCGCTGCCAGCCCTGCCAGAGAATTTGTTCTCGCTTGTGTTGAATATTTCTCTCGAAATTAATGCCCCATGTCTGTTCTGCTGTTGATTGAAACTTAAGCGTAGCAAACGGTATCTCCACTTCAGCGAACCATCCGGCATCTGTCATAGACGTTGCCACATCCCACACACCGTTCCAGTTTCGGTTATATCCTTTTCCTTCATCGCTCACAAGCGCGTCAGTCCTGGCTCCATTGGGATTGATAGCAAAAAAATACCCGTTTCGATGATCATGGAATGTATCGATGATTATTAAAAAATTGTCTTCATCCCCATAGCCGAAATCCCGGCGAAATTCATTGGCAATTAGCTCGTCAGGTTCTGAATCATAACACCAGATTCCAATGTAGAGATTCTGAGAATCATATAATATGGCAACTTCAGTTCTTTCTGTTGCAGACTCGCCTTCATGTAGTTCCCGTTGTATAAATCTGTCTGTCTTCCCGACAATCGACCAGATGTCCTCATCCAAACTTCCGTCCAGCACAATTGAAGAATTAATTCTATTCGCCAGAATAGTGCCGGTATCGGACGGATAATTTGCCAGAGAAGAAAATGAGAAAAAGGTCAAAAACAGGACCTGAAACAGTGGGTGAAATAAAAATTTCTTAAACTGTATGAACATGTATTATTTTCCGGCTGCTAATCTATTTTCGAGATTCAGTACTTCAATCGCATTTTCCCGTAAAATTCTTTTCGCGATGTAAATAGCTTCTTTTTCAGTGAAATAACGATCAACGACCTTTTCAATTAAGACATCGGATACAATTTCACGAGCCATTTTTGCGTGAGCATAGGCTAATTCAACATAACGGTAATCGCCGCCAAACGCCATGATTTTATTGACCGGCACTGTTTCAATCCATTCATGAAGGTATCGTTTCGCATAAGAAGGAGAAATAACATACAGCCATGTCATATCGATATAAACATTTTGAAAGCAATTCGCTAAAGCAGCCAATTCGCCACCATAGGGATAGCTGCCATGAAAAATACAAAATTTAACATCAGGATATTCTAAAAACAGGTTATGCAGATGCGCCGGACTGGAATTTCTCAACGGATTACGTGTTGAGTTTATTCCGGTGTGGATCTGAAACGGATAATTATGATCTCGTGTCAAATCCAGAACACGATGCATCATATAATCTTGCAAAGGTTTAACTTCCTCGAATGGCATATCCTTTTCAGGTGAATCACTGGAAATCAGCTTGTTAAACACCTGCTCCGCTTCCTCGCGAGGGACATCCTCATAGTGAAGTATCCGTTCATACGCCAAAGCGCACTTTACGCCAACCATTCCAAGATCTATACTATGACTAAATGCATTATTCAAGCCTTTCAAATAATCATCTAATGTCCGCACTTTTTCTATTCCCCAGCGATTCGCAACCTTTCTAATATCCGCCCCGGACAAAACCCATACAAAATGCTGAAACCGATCGACATGCAGGAAAAAATCCTTTGATTTTTCCAGTTGCTCTTTGTTCAGCCGCCGGTCCACAATCGATATTTCGATCCTGGCTTTATCCTTGAGGACATGCTTAAACCAACCGGGCTTATTGGACTCATTGATTTTTTGAGATAATTCAAGATAGGTGTTATCGTTAATGTCGGGGATACCGAAAATATCATTGGCTGCAAGGATCGCTGCTCTGCCATAACCGGTTGAACGCACAAATTTCCAATACGGACTTATCACCTTCCAGCGTTCCTGAATCGGAATATCTTTATTCTGGATCATTTGATAATCCTGATCGCTCATTCCTGATTTGGATAACAGATTACGGGCATACGGCATGAACATGTAATAAACATCATGTGGTCCGGATTCGATTCTTTCTTCTTCCGTATAAAGATGTTCATGCGTATCGATAAGCCAGATGTCATCTACAGCTTTTCTGATCCTGTCCTCAAAACCCGGTTTTGGAGTCAACGCAGTGGTTGCCACTTGCGCAAATAAAGATGTTACTAAAAGAATATTCATAAAAAGTGTTAAAAGAAAACGCATTTTCGTACTCCTTTTTAAATAATACTATTTTTTCAAATAAACATTCTGACCATTTTCATACATTAATTTGCGTGCAAGCAATTCGGCATCTTTTACGTTCAGGCGACCGTCGCTCAGTCTGTCAGAAAGTACTTTCGCAACAACAAACTGCCATGCCAGCAATGTTCCCACACTTTCTTCGGCAATCCAGCAATCATCTCCCCATGTGATCGTATTGATTGAAGGCGCCACATCGATATAATCATGCAGAACGCGAATTGCTTCGGAAGTCGCCGTGTTCACTGTCCATGTGAGATTTGGGATTACGTTCGGATGATTGTGCAGTAATCCGCAGGTGTCGTTTGTCCAGGGATAGCCTGAATGAAACAGTACAAATCGTGTTTTTCGATGTCGCTTTATGAGTGGCAAAAGTTTCATTGGATGAGACCAGTCGAGCTTTGCCAGTCCGGTATGCACCTGAAGTGGAATGTCCAGTTCTGCAGCGATTTCACAACAACGATTGAACATATAATTACTAAAGAGTCTGCGCTGTTCCGGTGAAATTCGGTCAGGATGCATTCCAAATGCATTTTGTGCAGCCACCTTATCATCCGGATAAAATTCGATATCACGGCGATAGGCTTCCGCGCATTTCAAGGCAACGACTTTCCCAGATTGAACTCTGTCACGAATGATTTCTTGAATGTGTCGGACGTAATCATCGAGAGTGCCACCGCCAAATCCGAAGTATTTCCACGGATTCAAGTCGCGGTAATACACAACTTCGGCGTGATGACCGTACATCAATTGATCGATTCTGAAAGCGGCAGTGAATATTTCGTCGTGCCCATGGTTTTCTCCGGGAGCAATTGACAAATCAATGATAATCTTTTGAAATCCATTCTTCTTCAACGCCTTCCAGTGAAAATCAGAATCACTGGCGTAAGCTTTCCTGATAATATCCGATATCTTTTCCCAATTTTCCATTGTTATCGGTTCGTCAATGCCGTGTACGTACTGCAATCCTTTTTCAAACCAGTGAAAATATGAATTAAACCGGACATTATCCAATAGTGCCTGACGTGCTTTCTGCGTTCCATCCGTGCGATAACGTGCGGAAATTCCGACGTATGTTGAGTTGATTGCGCGATCAAGCGTCATTGGCTTCCTGAAAAAGTCATCATCATTATGATGATTATGATCTGAAAATGCCGGCAAGGAACTGACATATTCCAGGATGGCATTGAAGTTCTCTTTATTTTGAATACCCATTGGTGCGCCGGAGAAAACCGGTCCGGAAAAGGCACCTGCTGTAGATGCGACGGCTCCTGTTGTCATCCCCCATTTTAAAAATTTTCGACGATTCACTTTGTTATCTTCCATCGTTTACCTCGTTCTGAATTTATCATGTCTCTAA
>WJJN01000222.1 GCA_014729735.1 Candidatus Zhuqueibacterota bacterium | reverse complement strand
TCCAGCCAGTACAGCAACTTTCGCGTCGATCGATAATAATCCTGAAACACAATTTTTTCATACGAAGACGGACTGTCCACTTCGATGATGAACGGGATATTCGTTTTTTTGCTAAGTGACACCGGCGAATATACGTAGCTATCCATTCGTGAGATCACCAGATCCGGTTTCTCCTTCTCCAGAATCGCCGATTCTTCTTTGATCGATGGGATGTTTTTCAGCAACTGGTTCGGCTCGTGCAGATAGCGGTCGAGATGCTTTTTCAAAAAATCCCGGAAGGTCGGCTTGTAAACGCCGTTTCCGCCTCCTTTGCGTTCAATATCGTCCCGTCTCCAATAGGACTTTATCTCATGCCCATGCTTTTCCAGCGCCTTCAACAACTCGATGGCTTTGATGGTGGAGCCCAGCGAAACGCCCCATAAATCCCACATATAATTGAAATATACAATTTTCATCTCTGTTTCTCTAATCTTATATATTTTACAGGTATCCCAAACTTTCCAGCCGGCTTTCGAGATCATCCGTCATGCTGAAATCTTCATCATCATTTTTATCTGACTGCTCATCTGTCTCGTACGTGTCGATAAATTGAACCTCTCTTTCTTTCAGCAGTGACGGTTCAATCGCCTCGGTGATGACTTTTCCATCCATATCTTTGCCCACAGGCAGGTCGCGCAAATAGAGAATCGTGGGCATAATATCGCACACGAACGTCTCGGAGATCGATGCATTTTTACGGATATTTTTGCCGTTCATAATCAGGACGCCAAGCTCCTCATGCACGCCGGTAATATCCGCCCTGTTTACGAAAATCGTTTCCGCAGGAACCACTTTATCGCCGACCTGGATTTTCTTCCCAAGAAAATCATTGGCATCGTCGATATTCATCAAAAAAAGGTCCTGCAATTCCAGGACAATCTCCTGCTCGTTAGTCTTAACATTGAATATCGGCTGTTCCTTATCCACAATTTTTATATTTCGAAAAACAGCCGCTATCTGTTCGATTTCATTCTTCCGCTTCGGATCATCGATCTGAATAATATAACTGGAACCGATTGTCACGCAATGCGCCGCATCTTTTAGTCCCACTGTTTCCAGAATGTCCTTGCTCTTGATTTTCAACGACGCAAAAATTTCATCCACGAGTCCGAAACCGTGATCCGACAATAGAATGAGAACATCATCCTCTGACATGATATCAAAGACCTCGCCTACAAACTTATCAATTTTGCGGTAGGTATCGTGAATAACGTTCCCATATTTATTCCGCAGCGCAGGATCGACTTTGACGCCGGTCCGCTTTTCGAATTCTTCCGGCTGCATAAACGACCAGAATTTATGTCCCAACTGATCTGTCTGTGGAAGCATGATCGCCGAAATATCCGTCGGACGCGTTTTTAGTAGATGACTGAATACATCGGTGTGCAGATGAAATTTGATATACTGCAATTTTAAGAACGATTCCAACTCGCTGTAATTTCGAAATTTCCTGCCGACCATGAACGACGCCGCCTTCATCATCGTGGACAGCCGGACGCCATTACGTTTGGCTGCCAGCGCCTGTTTAATATAATAGCCGATCCCGGTTTTATCATACGATTCCTGCAGCTTCATTTTCTGGGTCAGCTCGATATCTTTCAGAAATCCCAGATCTTCGGGTATTGTGCGGCTGTCCCGTGCCAAAAAGCCGGGAACCATAATATCCTTAAAATCCTTTGGCGGAGGCCAGGACAGATACCAATAGAAAATATTGGCAGTTTCATCTCTTTTCTCCTGCAGAATATTCCAGAACCGCTTTGCCTTCAAATCCCTGATTGTATTATAAAAATCCAGAATTCCATGTTTTTGCTCGACTTTTCCAGTTGCGATGCTCGTCCAGACTCGTGGAGATGCGGTAAATTCAAGCGACCTCAAATTGCTGCGCACACCACCGTCGATCACTCTTTTAATATTGGGTAATTGATTCTTTTCTATCATCGGATCGATCACATTCCAGGTCGCTCCATCCAAACCAAGTATATAAATCCGGGATTTATGCTCATTAACTCGTTCCGGCATACATCTTTCCTCATTTTATTTTACAGATTCAATTCGTTTCACAATCTTCGCCGGTATTCCGGCGATAGTACAATCGGCTGGAAAACTTTTGTTTACTACTGCGTTTGCGCCGATCTTGCAATTGTCGCCAATTGTAATTTCCCCGAAAATTTTTGCCCCGGGTGCGATATAAACGTTATTACCGATAACCGGACATTTTCCTTTCTCGTGTCCGATGGTGACATCATGAAACAGAACGACATTTTCACCAAGAACGGCTTTCTTGCTCACGACAATCGTACCCCAGTGACAAAGATAAAGACCGCCCCCAATTCGGGTGGTAACGGGAATTTGAATTCCGAGAATAATCGACGTCATGTAATTCAGCATTCTTACTGGAATTCCGAGTAACGGAAACCACTTGTTGAATACCGATGCCTGCGCACAGCGAAAAATGATCAATTTCATCAACACCGGGCGTTTGAGAATCAGTTTCAGTTTTCTCACAATGCCGATGGTATTAATACCCTCGGTTTTTGCCTGCATGTCCCAGAATCGGTTCAGGTCTTTCTTTAATATGTCTTTTAATCTAAATCTATTTTCCTGCATAAATTATTTACATTAATGATTTGTAAACACTAGAGAGTCTCCGGTAATGTGTCTCTTCTGAAAATTTTTGCTCCGTCAACTCTCTCGCTCTTTTGCCAAATTCGGGCGCTGCATCGCGGTGATTCAGAAAATATTCAATATGATTCTGTAATTCTTTGATATTTCTAAGCGGAAATAGAAAGCCGGTTTTTCCGGGTATGATCAATTCGGAAATGCCGCCCACATCAGCGCCGATGACCGGCTTTGCCAGCGCAAATGCCTCATAAATGACCATTGGCGCGTTTTCATACCATTCCGAGGGAATGATCATGAACGTGGCATTAGATACCAGTTTCTTCAATTCATCGCCGCTTTTCTTTCCGAGAATTTGCACATTTTTCAAATTCTCTTTTTTGGCGATATGCTCAAGCTCACTCCGTTGTGGTCCATCTCCGATAATTTTCAACTCAGACCTTTTAATGCCCTTCATCGCATTCAGCAGGGTCACCAATCCCTTTTCTTCGGAGAGCCTGCCCAAATAAATGAAATAATCATCATAGCGATATGTTGGCTTATATTCTTCCAGTCTCAAAAAATGCGGGATATAAAGCACTTTTTCTTTCGGTATACCACCTTCCACAAGCTTACCCTGCAAAAATTTGCTCGGAGCAATGAAATAATCGATATGATCGTACAGTTTCAGCATTTTGTGAATCGTGCTTTCCATTGCGACCAGCAGACTTGCGGCATAAGAATTTTTATGGCATTTCTGGATCACCGGATGAAAATAATTCCCGGACAGGCATCGCTCGCAGATTTCATTTTTCTGCGGTATATAGAACCTGTAATTCGGACAAACTACTTTATATTGATGAACCGACTGCACAATTGGAATGCCGTGCTTTTTCAACGCCGGTAAAATCGATGGCGATATTTGATGATCGATCATGTGTAGATGTGCAATATCCGGTTTCTCTGCTTCGATGAGCTCTTCGATTTTCTCCTTCGCGTGTTTTGAATATATAATCCTGCCGATAATTTTGGGTGCGCCCGTTACCTTTTCAATAAAATTCAAATTGTTGAACTCAATCGCATCAACAAAATAGCGGGAGTATTCCACATCCACATTCTGCTCGTCTTTCATCGCAAAGGGAACAACCTGATGACCTTTCTCTTTCAGCAGATCCGTCACTTCGAACAGACATCGTTCCGATCCACCTTTAATGTAGTTATATTTATTTACCATCAATATTTTCATATTCAACAGTTCTCTTTTAACATATGAGTGCAACAACGTGCAATTGTCGTTCCGTTATTTTAAAACACCGTTTAATTAAATATAAAACATCAAGTAAAGAAGTTTTTTCTTTTTGGACAAATTGTAACATTTCGCGACAATAAAGTCAATTGTTTACAATTTTATAAATTAATGTCCGTAATCCGTTTGGATCTGTCTTATCATAAATCAATTTCAATTCATCCGGCACATTTTTATTTTCATATAAATGATGAATTTTCGGATGATTAATTTTATATCGTTCATTCAGCACCAGGTAATCCACATCTCTGAATTTTGCATATTCCAGCAATCGCCCAGCCTTGTTCTTTGGAATTTCCACTGATTCTTTGATATTATAATTACCAGCATAAAAACTAACGGCATGATTATATGCCATGATCACCGGGCTGTTCGCTCCGTGTCGCTTAAGCCATAAACCCGCTCGTTTCTGTTCGATTGCCGGAGCCCAAAGCTCAGTCGAATATTTATTCTTTTTCATGCGCTTGCCGAATTCCGGAAGTATCGCTGTCCCGACAATAAGGAATATTACGACAATTGTCCCTATAATATTCAATGCGAATTCCGACCTGAAATTCGGGACTGCATTCCGCATTGTTTTCTTGAACCAATCGACAAAATACACTGCGCCATTAGCAATATAAATAAATGCAATTGGCAATAGCGGGAAAAAATAACGAATCGTAATATGAAAAACCGGAATAACGATGAACCAGAAAAATATAATGAATGCGAGCAGATATAAATTTAAAAGAGCATTTTTTCGAGACCAGATTTTGCCGAACAGTCCGATCCCCAACAGCAAAATAAGCGGCATCGGAAGTACTTGGGTGAATGCAGAAGTCATTAATTCATAAAAATTTTCGAATACTTTTTTGGCAACGCTCCCGAGCGATACCCGAATGACATCTGATTTCCCTCTTTCAACTTTAGATACGAAATTACCGGTGTGATATATTTCGTCCTGCATCAGGCGTGTATTATCTTCATTTAATACATGGAATGGATTTTCAGAAAATTTTTCCTGGTTCTTGACATACATTTCGCCCTGCTGGTTTGCCGTACCTTTTGTACTGATCGTCCAGGTGCCGGTTTGCTGCTTTAAAAAAAACAAATAGGGCAAAGATGCAGTGCCAAATCCAATATAAGTAATCAATAAAATATGAACATAAGGTGCAAATCTCTGGCGCTTAAAAAGCTGCACAAAAACAACGACCAAAACGATCCCGGCATAGACGAGCACAAAACCAATGCCCTCGGGTCGGGTTAAATAGGCAAAACCAAAAAGAATTCCCAAAACAAAAGCCTTTGCCAGATTTTTCGACTGCAATATATTCCATCCCAAAATAAGGCTGACAATTGCCAGCAAACTGTAAACAGGATCAGACCCTACCTTTATGCTAAAATAAGCCGAAAGTGTATAAAAAGCAGTTAGCAGTGCAGTACCGTAAGCGACTTTTTTGTTGAAATTCGATTTCACGAAAAAGAACAATGGGACGATGAGCAGCGTCGAGCTGAGGATGGAAACAATACGTCCTGCCAGTTCATAATTCGGGATCAGGTATGAAAATAACGCGACAACCACAGGATAAAACGGCGACCAGTACGTATGCAATGCATGATCCAATCCATTCAAATGGGCGCTGGCTGCCAGTTTCAAATAGTTGACTTCATCAAAACCGACCGAGTATGCTTTGAGGGTGAAAATTAGCCGAAACAGGATAGCGCCTGCAATAATTGATGTCAGCAGAAGCCAGTCCTGCTTGTTCATGCCGAAAGTCAATTTATCCCATAATTTTCTAAACATATCATTCATCTCCGTTATTTTGGTCTTCGCCGATCATTCTCAAAAACAACTGCTCATAGCTGTCGGTGATCCGGTCCCAGGTATACGCTTCCTCGATCCGGGCGACTGCCATTTTTTGATGCTCTTTCACATCATCGGGATGATCGACCAGATATTGCATTTTTTCTGCCAGATCCTGTTCTTCATTCTCCGTATTGAAATAAATCCCCGACTTACGCAGCACTTCCCGGTGTTCGGGCACATCGTTTGCAAGAACGCAATTTCCATAACCCATTGCCTCCAGCAGCGCCGGATGTGTCCCGCCGACTTCCGTTGCCTGCACGTAAAAATAAGCATTCGATTGAAATTCTTTGTAGCCATCGCCAAAGACATAGCCCGTAAAAATGATCCGCTTATCTGTTGTTTTCTTTAAATCCCGGATGTA
>WJJN01000221.1 GCA_014729735.1 Candidatus Zhuqueibacterota bacterium | reverse complement strand
TGGTCACGCCCGAATTTTCGAGTTTTTCCAATACTACGCTCGGAGTCGTTGCCACTAACGCAGATTTGAACCGGGAAGAAACGACAAAAATAGCTCAAATGGCACAAGATGGATTCGCGCGCGCGATCTATCCGGCGCACACTCAATTTGACGGCGATATCATCTTCGCACTATCTACAAACAGCGAGGCTAAAATTGATCCGCTCCTGATCGGCACAATAGCTGCAGATTTAACAGCAACAGCAGTGCTAAGAGCAGCAAGAATTTCAAATCAATTGTCTTGAAAATTTATTTACATAGAAAATGAGTAAGCCAATTCTTCATATATAAAAAAAACGGCAATCCGGAAAATCCGGATTGCCGTTTTCATTTTAAATAATTATGTCAATCCTTTGGAATGTCATATTTTTTCATTTTGAATCTCAACGTTGCTTCAGGGATGCCCAACAGCTTGGCTGCCTTTACCTGATTTCCGCCGAATTTTCCAAGTGCTTTTTTGATAAGATATACTTCGACATCAGATACGATTCCCTTGAGATTCTTCGGTTCCAGAAAATCGAACTGGTGCTTTTTGATACGAAATGGCAGGAACTCGGGAGAAAGTTCTCCTTCCGGAGACATCACGACCAGATTCTGGACTGTGTTTTCCAATTCCCGTACATTACCTTTCCAGTCATATTCCAAAATTGACTCGAAAATTTCCGCCTGAACAGCCGGTTCCTCCCGCTCGCTTTCGGCACAGTATTTCTTAAGAAAATAGGCAAATAGTTCGGGAATATCCTGCTTGCGCTCGCGCAACGAAGGAATTCGAAGTGTAAGCGTATTTAACAGATGAAAAAGATCTCTACGGAAATTATCTTTTTCAACTTCAGGAGCCATATCATCTTCCGCTGTCGAAATGACTCTGATATCCAATTCAATGTTCTCTTTCCCTCCGATACGGCGGAATCTTTTGTCACGTAAAACCTGTAAGAATTCCTCCTGGTATTCGGGATCCAACTGATCCAGGTTATCTAAAAACAGAACTCCCTTATGGGCTTTTTCCAGTAGACCAACAGTGCGAGTAACGGACTGGTCGCCTTCTGTTTCTTCGCCGTACAGATGTTTCTCATCAATTGTTTTTCCAACTGTTGCGCAATTAATTTTTACGAATGTTCTGTTTTTGCGCCCACTGCCTAAATGAATATGGCGGGAAATAAACTCTTTCCCAACTCCAGTTTCTCCAACAATTAAAATGTTGCTGTCAATTTTGGAAAGCTTTTTAACAGCTCTCCTAAGCCGTTTTGCTTCTGGACTACTTCCAACAATCGGTGCATCCTGAAGTACTTCCATAGCATTTTCCAACTGATTTTGACTCATTTTATACCACCTCATTGTTTAAATGATTAATTAAAAAAATGTTTATCTCCTTTATTTTTTCTCATTAGAATATAATAATAGATCAAAAAGATAATAAAAGCTATGACGAAAAACAAGATAATTCGTTTCCCGTAACTTACCGGAACAAGAGTAATGAACAATGTCAGCCCAATTATGACTAACAATAAAAAGAAAAACCGGTTTGGGAAAATTCGTAAATAATCATGAAATCTAAAAAACAGAGTTCTGAAAATTCCGCTCTTCTTTATAATCTTTAAATTGATATTTGTTTCTTCAAAAATCAACCTGTCGTAAAATTGCCCGAATTCCGAAAATATATTTCTCAGAATAATGTAAAACAGCCATAGGAATAATACCAGGATAAGTGTTAATAATAATTCGCTGGAAATTGGCAATGGATAATTTATCTTAAAGTATAAAACCCAGCTATCAAAACCGTCATACATGATGAAAAAGAACAATAAGACAACTATTGCATCGACATATCGACTGATTGGCTTTTCTTTGAGATAAACCAGAATCGAATACAGAATAATAAAAAACAACGCCAGAGCATTTGTTTCGACATTGTTAAAAATTAATTCATTGTTATGCATGAATACATAATTCGGATCAATCAGGAAGCGGTAATAAAAATAAAAACAAAAGGGAACCGCGATTCCAAAAGTCCAGAGATATTTATATATAACTCTTTCGCTATAAAATAAATAGTCTATTGTTATATACACTACGGAAATACAAGTCAATAGACTAATTAAGAACTTTCGATATGTTTGTATATAATACATCAAAAAATCGCTACCAAAGAGGAAATCACTGCCCACAAGCGTATGAAAAAAACTAAGTGCATAAACAAGCGCGAGTAGAGATATGTTTAGAAATATGTAGCGATTGTATTGAGCTGTACGATAAATCGCAAATGTAAGCAAGAATACAAGGAACCACAAGCTGTAATTAATGAGATTTGTAATTTCCAGTTGCCAATGCCATGAATCATTGAAAAATAACACTGAAACAATTATTAAATAAGCAGACCAAGAATTTAGAATAAGTACTTGAACTCTATTCAATTTTGCCTTCATGCACAGACACAATTAATTTGATATATCAGGATTTGGCTTTGGGGGCAAAGGAGTTGGATCAATCCCATGCTGTTTACCATAAGGTTGCGTTGAAAATGCTTGCTGATTCTGACGTTTTGAATACTTGAACACCTCAGAATGTGTAAAACATGCTAATAGAATTACATATAAAAACACAGTTAAAAAGAGCATCACCTTTTTAATTCTTTTGTTAAGCATTATCTTTTCCAATAATTCAATTTCGCAACTTACTACTTTATTTTAACTTCTGTTATTATATGCTTTTCTCAAATATAATGTAAAGCAGTCTTAATTAATCACAAAAGAAATCTTATTCCATGTTTTTTATTGCTATAAGTTCATGATCGTGGTAAATGAACTAAAAAAGTGAAACAATTAACGAGGTGATAATATATGAAATATAATCGTAAAAGTCAAGACTTTTTTAGCTATTTTGCAATATTGTGCTAATTAATAGAAAAATTCTGTAACGATAGTAAAAAAGCAGTAAGCTAACTTCATTATTTAGTTTATTGGA
>WJJN01000220.1 GCA_014729735.1 Candidatus Zhuqueibacterota bacterium | reverse complement strand
GGTGTTGAAAATGCATCTCGATATCCTGATGAACGAGCAATTACCAACGGCGGATTAAGCCAGCTTCAGGATGAATACTATTGCGTCTTCTATGACCAGCGAGGTGCAGGACTTTCTCCCCGTTACGATAAAGGTGTTATTGATTTTGACATGTACGTTGCTGATTTAGATGCCGTTATTGATCATTACATTAATAAAAAGGAAAATGAAACAGGTAATACGGACGACCAGGTCTATTTAATGGGATGGTCTTTTGGAGCCATCCTTTCAACAGGATACGTAAATGTGCACCCTGAAAAAGTAAAAGATGTGATCATGTATGAACCAGGACCGTTCTCCAGGGAAGCATGGGATTATTTTATTGATAATTCTGAATCTCCTTTTACGCAGCTCAATGAAGATTGGATGGACGAGTATCTGCTTTCACATGATCATATTACATCGGATACACATGAACGAGCCGACTATCAGGCAATTTTGAGAGCATTCAGAGGTCAACCGGAATTTCATCAAAATCCTGATACTCCTTTGTGGCGTCTTGGAGCTTTCATCGATGAAGAAAATCTCGATTTCATAAATTCTGATAGTTACGATATCACATCTAATATAATCGCTTCCTTTAAAGGCCGGATGCTGTTCATATCTGGAAAATTGACTGAGGAATCATATCCTGAGTATTCAGCCATGCAAATGTCATATTACCCGCAAACCGAGTATGTGACGATAGCTGGGGTAGGACATACAGGTCCCTGGGAAAAACCGGATGAAATTGCTGTATTAATCAGAAATTTCTTAACTCAAAACTAATCAATTTTGACAATTAGTGACTGGAAGGATAAAGGAATGAAATATCTAATTACGATTATAATGTTGTTTGCAGCTTTAAATCGATTATCAGCTCAAACAATAGTAAACGATTCGCCAACAGAAAACAGGGCTTATTTTCGACTCGGCATCGAACCAACTACAATGGCAACATTTGGGTACCAGCGAAATTTCAAAGTGGGATTTCTCAACCGAAACGTCACTTCTTATGCAGAATGGGGTACTTCGATGTATCGGTTTGGTTACAACAATTCAGAGTTAAAATTTGGAGCTATCCTTGTTGTCTTTGAAAAAAGAAATTTCAAGGTAGTGAACAACCTGAATCTTTCAGCAGGTAGTGTAACAACCCATAACTTCGAGTCTAAAAAATTTGCCGCAGGGGATGAAGTTGCTGCCGGCTTTTATAAACAGACCTGGTTCATTGCTACTACAGTTGAGTACGAAAAAATATATCTGAATCGCATAGAACATACAGAATTTTACAGAACAACGTATTATGAAGATGCTGAAGACGGGTGGTACAAAGGCGCCGGTGGTATGTTCCAGTTTGGCATTGAAGGCGGCGGAACAATTAAAGGAATGTATGACATTCACCTTGAAATTAAAATGCCTTTTACTGAAAGACTTAACAGTTATGGAGGTTCACCTTTGCATATAAATTTAGGATTCGGGTACCGGTTTTGAATATACCACAAAATCAAAGATTGACATTTCATATTGGCTGAATCCCAATGGCAAGAGATAAGATCTGTACAAAGAGAAGGGATTTAAGTAATGGAAACTCTCAAAACATTCTTTACTTTCAGTGACTACTACGGATTTGACTATCTGACTGCCACTTGTGTTATGATAGCGATGTTTTTGCTGGGTAGTAAAAACAAATCAGGATTTATTCTGTATTGTGTCGCTTCAACATCCGGAATTGTTTTTGCGATACTTGCAAAGAGTCCACCCATTGTACTGACCAATATCGTGATGATCATCATTAATGTACGAGGTCTATCTAAATGGAACAAACAATAAGGAGATGAAATTATGAATTTTGTTGAACTATTAAAACTCCGTCGGTCTATTCGAAATTATAAAGACCAGCCTGTCCAGGAAGAAGTAATTATGGAGATAATAAAAGAAAGTACACTATCACCGAATGCGGGTAATGAGCAACCCTGGGAATTTGTAATCGTAAACAACAAAAAAATGTTAAAAAGAATGTCTGATGAGAGCAAAAAAAATATCCTTAATCGGATTAATGCCAATCCAAAAGATTATGCCGGAAGATATCGGGGAATGCTGGAGAACGATTCCTACAATGTGTATTACGATGCGCCATGTGCAGTCATTGTTCTTGGGAGGTCCGGATTGAAAAATTTGTTTGTAGACTGTGCATTGGCTGCAAGTTACTTTATGATGGCGGCAACTTCCCGGGGTTTGGGAACATGCTGGGTAAATCTTGGCGCCGAAATAAGGGATCCGGAATTGATAAAAGAATTAGGTGTTCCGGAAAACAGCAAAATTGTAGCACCCATCGCTTTGGGTTATCCGGCTAAAATACCTGCCGCACCCAATCGAAAAGAACCAAAAATCGCCAGGATTATTACATAACAAATCACTATGTTTCACGAACTCAAAAAGATCTATACATGATCGGGCATTAAAGAGGAAGAAAAATATGAAAGCTGTCGTCTGCATAAAACACGGTCCGCCTGATGTTCTTCAACTCAGAGAGGTTGATAAACCAGTTCCAAAGCCCGATGAAGTGCTCATCAAAATAGTCGCGACAACTGTGACATCGGGTGATGTCGTTCTTCGAAAGCTCTCATTTCTGCAATTTCTCCTGATGTACCCCATCGCGCGGCTATTCTTTGGCATAAAAAATCAGCGAAAAAAAGTAT
>WJJN01000219.1 GCA_014729735.1 Candidatus Zhuqueibacterota bacterium | reverse complement strand
GAGTTGCAGGATTGAACGGATTGGGAAAATTCTGTTTCAGTTCAAATTGGCGAGGAATCGAAGTTGACCTGGCAGCACTCACCGTTGTTGCAGGATCGTTAAACTGAAAAATATAGAAACCATCCCAGGCATCCGCCAGGTAGATGAAACCATTGGAAAGCGCAATTCCTTCGCCAAAACCAATGGTATCGTAATGTCCGGCATCAGTTGGATTTGTGGGATCAGAAATATCCAGGACAGTCACACCACGACTGCCATCCGCGATATAAGCAAAATTTCCCTCAATAATGACATCCATGGCATATCCCCAATTTATATCAAAGGAACCAACTTCGGTCGGATTTGCCGGATTAGTCCAATCAATAACGCGAAGACCTTTGTCATAATCTGCCACAAACACATAATGACCGTCAATCGCCACACTATACGCAGAACCTTCGGTATCAAAAAAACCAATTTCCGCGGGAGCCGCCGGATCGGAAATATCGATGATGCGCAGTCCTTCTCTTGCTGCCGACACAAATGCATAATTTCCATTCAGGGTAATACTTTTTGCGTTTCCAGGTAATGGCAAGTGTGCTATCTCTGTGGGATTCTCCGGATCACTCACATCGACGATACATAATCCGCTATCATCATCTGCGACAAACGCCATGTCCTCTCGCACCACTATTCCTTCGGCACGATCATATGTTTCCAAGATTCCTGTCTCAACTGGATTTGATCGATCAGTTACATCAAAAATCCGTATGCCCTGCCAGTCATCTGCCACATAAAGATAATTATCACCCAGTTCAACATCTCTCACTGCACCGCGAGTATTGATGTGACTCGTCGTAACGGGATTCGCAGGATCCGATACATCTAAAATACGAAATCCATTTAAGTGGTTCGCCAGATACGCATAATTTCCATCCACCAAAATAGCGACGGAAAATCCAGCTCCATATTGAGCAATTTCGGTGGGACTGGCAATTTCCGAAATATCCGCTACCTGAATCCCGCTGAGATTGATGCCGACCATTACTGTGTTTCCATTCACTGCAACATGGAAGGCATTCCCTGCTGTGGGGAAACGAGCGGTACGCACAGGATTGGCAGGATCGGTAATATCAATGATGTATAATCCATTAGAACTAAACACACCGTAGGCATAATTGCCATTTATAACAATATCCTGACCAACACTGCCAGCAGAATAAGAACCAATCTCTGCAACGCCAGCCGGATTTGAAATATCAAAGACACGCATTGTACCGCTCGCCAGGACATAAAGCTCATTTCCACTAACTGCAAGTGCATTCGTTCTGACATCAAAAGAAACGGAATCAATTTGCGTCATTGCTGCCGGATTTGAAATATCAATAATGCGAAAACTGCCGGAGTATTCAGCGATGTATGCATAACCGTTGTTAACAGCGATGTCTCGCATCGTATAATCTGTTGGGAAAAAGCCTTTTTCAACAGGATTTGCCGGGTCTGTAACGTCATAAATATACATTCCTTTCCTGCCGATAAGTATGTAAAGATCGTTATCCACAATGTCCATCCCGATACTAACCCCCTCAAATTCCAGGGTAGTGACTTCAGTTGGATTTGCCGGATCCGACTTATCGAAGACAATCACTTTTTCTTTGTCATCCAATGTGTACAAATAATCCCCGCTGACCTCAATATCAACAATTTCAGCGGTAACATTCATTCGTCCCAATTCAACAGGATTTGCATTGTCTGAAAAGTCAATAATATGGAGATAGCTGCCGTCATCGAAATAAAAGATATTTTCTTCTGCTGTGATTGCATTACAGGGACCATGCGCCCAGTGTCCGACAAGCGTACAGTTCTGGCTGCTTTGAGCACGGAGTATGGGAATGAGGGCAAAAATAATAACAAGAACTGAAAAATAAAATACGGCACGGTTGTTTTTGAAAATGGACATAATGGTTTCTCCTTTCTTTTTTGTAAATTTGCCACTATTTCATTAACAATTTTTTAATGCTACAATTGTCTACGATTTGTAAACAAATTCCAGAAGTGATGTATAGATGAATAATAATTACGACGAGAGGATTAGAATTTTAGATTCAGTGTGATCGTGACAAATAGAATTGTTGATTACTTTCGTGTAAAAGAACAGGTATAATTTAAGATGCTGATTTTATAATTGATGCTGTGCCCCAACGGATTTGGGAAGTTGTTTTAGTCTGTCGGCATGTACTCATTTTATTGTGACAATTAAATATAAAAAAATAATTCATTTTTTGCAACATATTTATTTGATGTGATAACTTCTTTATGTTTTTTAAAAAACAAAATTGAAATTTCGTAAACTGTTATGATCTCAGAAATCTGATTTAATTTTCAGAGAAACATCACATTCTTTCATATCAACGATAATCAACACTCCCTTTTCATAATTGTCCATCGTGATCACGACCTCGTTTCCACCCGAATTCTTGGTCTCGAATACCGGTTGTCCCAATTTTTCCTGCCAATTGATCACCACTGTGCCCGGTGCACCATTGATAATTTTCAACAGCGAATTTTCTTCAATCCGGATGTCGTTTAACCAGCACGTTGATTTCACGATGGATGCGCCGAATTGATTATCTCCAAGGATAAAGCAGCCGCGTACAGCATCAGGCTCGGTAAATTCAAAATCAAACCGGATATGATTATCGACTACAGAATAGCTGTGATTCAAAACACCCAGCAATTTGTCAAGCTGGATTGGCTGCGTATGATAGGTCGTTTTCAAAATACTGCCGCTGAATGCGATCACCTGTCCTTCAGCTTTTTCAGGATCTATGAATTCATAAACCTCCGGCGAGCTCCCAATCGAGCCGGTGACCTTCGGACGCACGGCGAAAACAGAATTCGCGACTCGTTTGTATTTTGAGCTAATCTGTCCCACATTCTCTCGTTCATCATCATCCATTTTCCCTAAATTTCCCCAGAAGCCGTTGCCACCAACCAGGCTCGAATAAATATTGTATTCCTGCGATCCCAGCGAGCGCCTGTCTTTGGGTTGATTTCTACGGTCATGGGGATAATTTGCAGCGGTTTGCAGCGCTGACGGGAGAACCTGATTGTAGCGATAATAAATCGTTCGCATGGATTTTGCCCGGAGATTTGTATAATCGTAATACCCCGAAGCGCCATTGTTCATCCAGAAGTATCTACCCTGGCTCAAAAAATCGAGTCCCACAAAGCGCCCGCTTTCCGTAATATCATATACTATAACCAGATATGGATTGTATTGGGTCAATTCACGCGCTATGTTGTTGACGATATGTACATATTCGTACCCATAGCGGTCTCCTCTCTCCGAAGCCTGATGCGTGCGATCACCGTGATTGTGCTGATCCGAGTAACAGTACCAGCCATCCAGCGCGTCCCACTTGAAGTAGGTGCAGCCCATATCAATGAGCTTTTT